>JALYVY010000220.1 GCA_030852985.1 Gemmatimonadota bacterium
GCACGCGGCGTTGGAAGACGTCGTCGAGCAATCCGCGATAGCGGGGGCCGAGGAGGATCGTGTGATGCGCGGTGTCCGGGTATTGGCGGGACGTGCCGAAATAGCCGACGAACAGCCCCATCGACTGGCGCACTGGACGTCGTGTCGCCAGGGGACGCTCGCTCTGCGGAATCATGGTGCGGTAGACGGTCGTGGGGTCGGCATTCGCCACGACGACGTCGGCGGTGATGGTCGCGGATCCGGATGCTTCGTTGACCACGACCCCCTTCGCCACGCCGTGCTCGACCACGATGCGGTCGATCGGCGCGTTCAGCCGTACGTCTATCCCCTGCGACTCCATCAGGCGCACGAGCGCCTGGATGAGCGCTCCGGTGCCGCCACGGGCGTAGTGCACGCCCCATTTCCGTTCGAGCCAGTGGATCAGCAGGTAGATGGAGGTGGTCCGAAACGGATTGCCGCCGACGAGCAACGGCTCGAAGCTGAAGACCTGGCGCAGCCGTTCATCCTTGATGTGTCGCGCGACGAGGCCATACACGCTTCGGTAGCTCTCGAGCCGCATCATCGCGGGCAGCACGCGCAGCATGGTGGACGCGCGATCAAAGGGTTGATCGGCAAGCTGTTCGTATCCCACCGCAAAGATCTGCCGCGCCTTGGCCACGAGCGTGCGATACCCGTCGACATCGGCGGGGTTGAAGCGCCGGATCTCCTCGAGCATGCGTTCGTCGTCCCCGACGAAGTTGAACTCCTCGCCGGTGTGGAACTGGATCCGGTAGAACGGGTCGATCGGCATCAGCTCGACGTGCTCCGCCATGCGCTCGCCGAACAGCGCGAACAGCTCCTCGAAGAGATAGGGTGCGGTGATGACGGTGGGACCGGCGTCAAACGTGAACCCATCCTGGCGGAACACGCGCGCTCGGCCACCCACCTGGTCGAGTGCTTCGCAGAGCGTGACCTGAAAGCCGCGTGCGCGCAGTCGGAGCGCGGCGGCGATGCCGCCAAAGCCGGCGCCGATGACCACGGCGTGTGATTTTCCTGTCTTCATCGCGGTGCGCGGGTTATTGCCGGGCGAGGAATGCGCGCCATTCGTCGAGCGATCCGATGCGGGTGGCGCGGGCCTCGTGCAGCACGTGGTCGACCGCGGCGGCGCACGGTCCTCCGACGACGATGGCGACCTGTCGTCCGACGATGCGCCGGAGCGCCACCAGCTCGCGCGCCGCTCGCGCCGCCGCGGGTGGCGCGACGATGCTCACCGCGACGAGCCGTGCCTTCAGTCGTATCACGGCCGCCCCGATGGCGGCCGCCGGTAAATCGGGACTGAGGCAGCTGCAACTCCATCCATGGAATGCGGCGACAATGCCGGCCATCATGGATCCGAACTCGTGGCGCTCACCGGCGAGTGTGGTGAGGACGACGTGGCGGGCGCGCCGGTCGCGCCGCAGCGTGTGCAGGGTGAAGTCGAGGACGCGCCGCAGCACATCGGAGGCGGCGTGCTCCTGGGCTTCCGTGAGCCGATCCTGGCTCCATTCGTCACCGATCCAGGCGCAGAGCGGTGACGCGACGTCCTCGATGAACGACAGCGGTCCGCGTTCGAGCACCAGGCGCATCAATACCTGATGGAGGCGTTCGCCGTCGAGTGCGACGACGGCGCGGGCGCAGGTGGCCAACTCCTTGTCGCGCGAGGAGGGCGCGCGTGCCACGCGCCCGACCGCTTTCGGGGCGGGCTCCGCGACCGGCGTGGGCGCCAGTCGTCGCAAGGCCGGCATGGTGAGCGTGGCAAGCGTCGAGATGGCGATGCCTTGCCCCGTGAGCGCGCGCAGGAGCGTGAGGCGCTCGACGTCGGCTTCGGAGAACAGGCGGTGGCCGCCGTCGGAGCGTGCCGGCGCAACGGCCCCGTACCGGCGCTCCCACGCCCGCAGCGTCATCTCACTCACGCCCACGCGGCGCGCGACGACCCGAATGGGGTAGCGCGGCGCGGTCGACGGTACGGGAGCGGACAGAGCGGTCATGGGGCCTGTACAAGTATGATATAAGTGCAGCACTATATACTTCACAATAATTGTACTAGCTTGGGACAGGAATTGTACTGGCTTGAACACTCGAAATCGATGACGACCTCTCACTTCTCCCCTGCAGCCGGCCGTCCGTGGCTCGAGCGCGCGCTCCTGATCGCGCTGTTCGTGTTGACGGGAATGGCGGCTGCGGGCTACTCCGTGTATGCGCTGCACCCCGAGCGCCTGGCCGGCGTGCCCAGCGGCATGGTGATCTATTCCAATGCCCTTCGCCTGTTTCCGCCGGCGCACATCATCTTCGGCGTGGTCGTGCTGGGGACGATCCTCACGGGGCGTGTGGGAGGGGCGTGGGCGCGCGCGGCGATTGCGCTCTACGCCGTCAGCCTTGGCAGTGAACTGCTGGGCACCACGGTGGGAATCCCGTTCGGCCCCTACCGCTACAGCGATGGGCTGGGGATCAAGTGGTTCGCCCACGTGCCCGTCCTGATCCCCGCGAGCTGGTTCATGATGGCGTTGCCATCGTTTGCACTGGCCACGCGGTGGGTCACCGTCCATCGCGTGGGGCGCGTGCTGGTCGCGGCCGGCCTGCTGGTGAGTTGGGACCTTGCCCTCGATCCTGCGATGAGCCGCCTGATGCCATACTGGGTCTGGGGCACGCCCGGACCGTATTATGGAATGCCGCTGCTCAATCTCGCTGGGTGGTACGCCACGGGGGTGGCGCTCATGCTCGTGCTCGCGTGGCTCCGGGTCGACCGGTGGCTGGTCGACGTGCCCACGACGCCGCTCCTTGGCATCTACGGCGCCAACCTCGCGCTGCCGGTCGTCATGGCGGTCGCCGCGGGGCTGTGGCCGGCGGGCGTACTCGCGGTCGTGCCGATCGCACTCGCCGGCGCGGTGGCGCTGGCGCGATCACGGAGGATGTCATGAAGCTCGGAATGCGGAATGCGCCACAGGCCCAGGCTCTGTTTCCCTTCGCGCCCGGTGTTGCGGCGCCGCCGGGGCCGGCGGGGTGGGATGCGTATCTCTCCAAGCATGGTCGATCGTTCTGGATGGCGGCGCAGTTGATTCCCCAACCGCATCGCGAACAGCTGGCGGGCGTCTACGCGTTCTGCCGCTATACCGATGACCTGGTCGACCACGCGACGTGTGAGCGCGGAGATCTGCTGCGCGTCCTCGATCGCTGGGAGGCGTTATCGCGCGAGGCGTATCGCGGGGTGAAGACCGGCGTCGAGTTGCTCGACGTCGTCATCGGACAGATGGCGTTGCAGGAGGTGCCGTTCGCGTATGTCGAAGGAATGATGCGCGCCATGCGCGCCGACGTGCTGGGCGAGCGGTTCGAGACCCTGAAGCAGCTCGAGGGCTACTGCCATGACGTTGCCTCGGTCGTGGGCCTGTGGCTCACGGAGCTCTTCGGCGTGCGCGACCCCTGGGCCCTCGAGCGGGCGGGTCGCCTGGGCGTCGCGATGCAGTTGACGAACATCGCGCGCGACGTGGGCGAGGATTGGGAGCGTGGCCGCATGTACCTGCCGCAGACGATGCTCGACGCGCACGGCGTCACCGATGGGATGATCGGCGCGTTGCGTCAGGGCGATGCGGCCATTCCCTCGAGCTATGCGAACCTGCTCGAGGAGTTGATGACGGTCGCGGAGCGGGACTATGCGTACGCGCAGGAGGCGCTGGGAAGCCTGCCTCCGTTCTTTCGGTCGTCGGTGGCGGTGGCCTCGAATGTCTACCGGGGGATTCACGACGCCATCCGCGCGAATGGGTACGATTCAATTCGCCGGCGTGCGGTGGTGTCGGATCGGGCGAAGCTGGCCCTCGCGCGCGCTGCGTGGGGAGACACTGGCGCCGTAAGCCCCGCGAGCCACTAGGAGAGTCGCGAATTCCTCGGATCGACCGTGATCGAGTCGCGAGCGACGTATACTCTGCCAGTCCGCCTCGTCACCTCGCCGGTAAACTCCGAGCCTCCTACCGCAGGCATCACGGAGATCGTCATTCTCGCGACAGCTCGACACGGCGATTGCGCGCACGCCCCGCGAGCGTGGTGTTCGCTTCTCGCGGGACCGACGCACCATACCCGCCGGTGTCGAGTCGCTCGTCGCTCACGCCCATCGCGACCAGTGCCGCCTTTACGGCGGCGGCACGACGCGCCGAAAGGTCGAGGTTTTTCGCGTCGCTGCCGACGTTGTCCGTGTGCCCCTCGATCTTGAGCCGCCACCCCGGCTCGCGCTGCAGCACATCGCGGATCTCGCGCAGCACGGGCTGCGACTGCGGCCTGATTGTCGTGCTGTTGAAATCGAAGTAGATGCCGTACACGGCGGTCCGTCTCGAGCTCGCAAGCTCCCGCTCAATTGTCCTGGACGCATCGGGGGCCGGAAACGCGATATTGATGACCTCCAGCGAATCGGCTCCGATCGCGAATCGCAGCGTCAGCGGATTTGCCGGATCGTCGAGGAAGTAGAACTCGGCGTCCTCCGCACTTTGCCCTTCGCCGATGCGCCCGCGAACGTGCAGAACGGGCAGCGCCGTCTTCACGGAATTGACGAGGACCGAGAGGAACGCCGGATGCGCTCCCACCACCTTGAACGTTCCGGTGGCGAGCACGCCGCCACCGAGCGCCTTGCCCAACCCCGCCTCCCTGGCGATACCACCGAGCAGGTCGTCGACCACACCGACGAGCCCACCGCTACGGCCGTCGATTGCCATTCTGGCCTCACCGCGGGAACGAAGCTCGGTGACGATCGCGGTCGACGTGCCGAGCGCGGTTGTTCCGGCGAAGATCGGTTCGTCCGCCGGGTTGAAGTAGTACTTGTAGGCGCGTGCAGACTGGAGATCCTCCACGCGCACGATGCGGGTGACATTCACCGAGATGGGTTTCTGTCCAGGGCTGGGCACCTGACCGGAGACCGCGAGCTTGACCTCGCGCGCTGAGATCGCGGACACGACACTCATCGCCTCGTAGTCTCCCTCCCGCGTGCGAGCGGCTTTTACCAGCGTGAGTCCGGGAACGAGGGGGATTCGCGGTGTGCGACCCGCTGGTGCCTGGCCCGACATCGCCTCACCAAGCGCCGCTACGGCCAGCAGGACGGCTGCGACATTGGCGCGACGCCGATAGCTCGAGACCCGCGCGTGCGTACCCATCAGCGCGGGCGGCCAAAGATCCGGCCCAGTGCGCGCTTGGCCTTCTCCTTCGCGTCGTCCTTTGCTTCCTCGGTGATGCCTTCCTTTGCGCCAGACTTCGCGGAGTCGACGGCTTCGCCCAGCGTCGAGGATATCCCGCCCGCCGGCGCGTTCTTGCCCGAGCGCGTGCGCGCGGCAGTCACGCTGTCGCTCATCGCACCGAGCGGCGACAGCGCATCGAGCGGCGAGGCAGCTTTGGCATATCCACTCGGCACGTCGAACACCGCCGGATCGATCGCCGCGCGCTTCACGTTAGTCACGGTCATCGTCATCGTGCCCGTATTCGACTTTCCGCCTGCGCTGGACTCCACGTTGGCGATACTCTTCAGGATGATCCCTTTGCGCACCTTGCTGTACGCCTGGGCGAGCCGCGCCGTGAGCTCCGCCGTCGGTCCGGTCGGTGCGTTGCCCGCCACGGGTCGTGCTGTTGGATTCATCGCGCCGTCGAGCTGTGGCGCCACCCAGAACTCCGTCGTGGAGCGACTGGTGGTGCTTCTCCGCATTCCCATCGTGGACATCGTCATCGTGTGCCCTTGCGTGAGGCGGTACTTGACCGTCGCGTAGCCCTCGATGGACTCGCCCGCACCCAGGTCTTCCATGGTGACCGTGATGTCGGACACCTCGGTTTTTGACAATCCGCCCAGGGCCTGCTGCAGCCCGGCGACCGTCTTCGCCAGCTCGGCCGGGTTGACTTCGGTGTATTCGCGCGCCGCCGGATCGACGATCGTCGTCGTTCCCTTTGCAGGCTTCGTGATGATGTACGTGCCCGCGCCCATCATGCTTCCCGCGGGGCTCATCGACTCGGTGATGTCGAGCCGCGACATGCCTCGCGCGAACTGGCCGTGCGCCGCCATCGACGTCCGCGTCGCCGCGACGCCGCTACGGGGATCGACGTTCGTGATGGTCGAGCGAATATCGTAGGAGAGTCCCTGCGCACCGAGCGCGGAAGCGGCGACGAGTACGAGCGCGCCGATCATGAGCGAACGTCCGTGGATCGTGGGTCGTGCATGAGCTGTCAGCATCGTGTTCTCCAGTCGTTGTGTGTAGTTGGATACGTCAGGTCTGGACCTTGGCGAGCACTCGGCGCGCGATGGCTTTTTCCTTTGCCACGAGTGCGAGGGCCACGGTGCTGTCGGTGAGGATCGCGGTCATGTTCACCGGGATGATCTGGACCGTGACGGTGTAGTCCCCCTTGCGTGCGCTGAGCCGCATGAGGTTGATCGTCGCTTCGTCACCGACGCTGTCGACCGGACCGCTCGCCATCCCGCTGCCCATGCCGCCGCCCATCCCGCCCGTGATCTTCGTTGCTGCGTTATCGCCACCGAGCGCGGCCTTCTGCAGCGCGGCGTGTTCAACCGGATTCCGGTAATCCTTCGGCGTGATCCACTGGACGTCGAGCGAGGCGGCGGCGGGATTGCCCGGCGCCTCGTAGTGGCAGCTCGACTGCGGCGCGCGGCCGTCGTCCACCAGCTTGGCGCTGGAGTACGTGTCCCCGGTGATGGCGTTGATCTCCTCGACCGACAGGAGCGCACAGGCGCTCACACGCGTGGTGCTTTTAGGAGAGGCATCGATTGCGTTGGCGACGTCTCCCGCGTTGGTGTCAGCGTTTTTCTGTCGACAAGCGCCGAGCGGGAAGGCGAGACTCGCCGCGATCGCGAGGGTCGTGAGTGGTCGGAGCAGGCGCCCGTGCTCGGCCATCGAGGGGGTCAACGCGTGCGTTTGTGACATCATTCATTCTCCGGGTGAGGTGAGCGGGAGCATCGGTGCGTTCAACGGACGAGAGCGACAGCGAGGGAAGGCCGACAGGCCGAGTGCGCGGGTGCTGCCAGGGAGGTCATCGGGAAGCGCTCCAGGCGTGTGGGTCGTCGACCGCGAAGCGGCTTGACGCTCGCAGCCCCGACCCGTAAGGTTTGCCAAGATTGCGGCACCGCGTTATCGCGCCGCGTCGGCGCCGTTACCGCGCGTGGTAACGGCAGATCACCGGTGCCTTCGAGCATCGGCCTCGCCTACTTCGGCTTCTCGTGGCACAACTCCGGACGTTCGGTCGACTCGAGCTCGTCCGTGGGGAATCACGGGCGGCGCAAGTGCTGCCGATGCAGCCGAAGCGTCTCGCGTTGCTCGCCTACCTGGTGCTCGCCACGCCGCGCGGCGCGCATCGTCGCGATGCGCTGCTTGCGCTGTTCTGGCCCGAGCTGAATGCAGACGACGGGCGTCGCGCGCTGCGACAGGCGCTGCATGGATTGCGTCAGCAGCTGGGCGAGGGCGTGCTCGAGTCCACCACCGACGATCGCGTCCTCGTCGCCGAAGGTGACTTCACCTGCGATGCGATCGCGTTCGACCGCGCGATCGAGGAGCGGCGATACGCCGACGCGCTTTCGCTCTATCGCGGCGATTGTCTCGACGGCGTATTCGTCTCCGACGTCTCGCCGGAGTTCGAGCAGTGGGTGGACGCGACGCGTGCCCGCGCCCGCACCTGCGCCGCGGTCGCCGCC
>JALYVY010000072.1 GCA_030852985.1 Gemmatimonadota bacterium
CTCCTATCCTCCTATCCTCCTATCCTCCTATCCTCCTATTCCTGGCTCCATGCGCCGAACACCAGGAATGCCATCGAAGTCGCGGTCATACGTGCAGATGGCGTCGAGCCTTTCTCCGATCACGACCGCGGCGTGCAAGGCATCACGCGCCATCAGCCGCGCGTTCGTGTCGAGCAGGCGTCTCGCCTGATCGAGCACGTCCGACGTCACGGGAATGACCTCTGGAAAGATCTGGCGCGCGAGGTCGTACACTTTCCGTCCATCGGCCCAGCGCTTGATCGACCGATATCGATGAAGAATTTCCTGAAGCGTCTCGGCATTGATGATCGCGTCGACATCTCCACGCGCGACCTGCTCCAGCAGCTCCAGACTCGGGCGCTTGTGCGGATGCTCGGCTCCCGCGGCGTACATGATGATGTTCGTGTCGACAAGAATCATGCGCGCCGACGCGTCATGGCATGAGCGCGTCAGCAGACACGACAGATTCCAGCTTCATCGCCCGCGGTGTGCCGACGGGAAGCGCTAACGTACCGAGAGACGCCGCCGCCGCGATGCGAACCTCCGGATCGACGATACCGTAGGCCGTCGCACACGCCTCACGCACCAACTCGCCGAGGCTCACCCCCCGTCGATCCGCCAGCTCGCTGAGCCGGCGATGGGAATCGGGGGAAAAGAGGATGGTCGTCTTCTTTGAAAGCTCCATATGCACCTCCGTATGTGCATACTAAATATACCAGCTAATCAAAGCAATGGCTGAATCGCACCTAGATGATGCTCGAGCGCCGCCGCCATGCCCTGCTCGCGCATGCGCGCGAGGTGATCCGCCACAGATTCCGGAAAACCGCGCAGCTCCGTGAGGTCTGCGCCCCACAGCTCGCGGTTGCGACATGCCGCAATGACAAGCTCTTCAACAGGCGCCGAGGCGCCATCGGGAAACGATTGCCATAGTGTATGCAGCGGGGCGGCCTGGTCGTCGGCGGGAACGGAGAGACCGCTCGCGCGACGCGAAGCCTGCAAACTTCCCTGTAACAGGTTCAGGAACGCCGCGAACCCGAATGCGAGCGACTGCGGCACAGAGCCAGCCTGCTCCACATAGCGTTGAATCGAGGGCACCACGCGCACGCGCGTCTTCATCGTCGCCTGGAGGGTGATATCGATCAGCGCATGACGGATGTGTGGATTCCGGAACCGGTCCATCACCGCCTCCGCAAACTCCTCAGCTCCCGCGGCATCGAGGTACGGCGCAATCTCCTCCAGCATCGCTCGGCGAACGAACCGGCCGATCGACGGCTGCGACATCGCGTCGCGCACTGTTTCGCAGCCCATCTGCAGCCCGACAGGCACAAGTAACGTGTGCGCACCGTTGAGGAGATGCACCTTCCGCTTGCGATACGGCGCGATGTCGGGCGCGATGATGATGCCGGGGTCGGTCGCCCACGTGAGCTTTGCGCGCAACGCGTCGTCCCCCTCGATTGCGAACAACCGGTACGGCTCGCACGTCGTGAGTAACGCGTCCTCGTAGCCGAGCATCGTGTTCATTCGCTCGACGTCCGCACCACGTGGTGCGCCCGGGACGATGCGATCCACCAGCGTGTTGCAAAACGGTACGGCAGTGTCGAGCCACTCGTGGAAGGTCGTACCAAGGTCCCATCGCTTCGCGATGGCGACGACGATCTCGTTCAGGCGCGCCCCGTTGTTCTCGATCAGCTCACAGGGAATGACCGTCACGCCCCGATCCGCGGCGTATTCGAATGCGTTCGCGCGCTCGTACAGGAAGCGAGTCAGCTTTGCCGGAAAGGATTTCGGCGGAGCATCTTCTGCCCCGCTGTCCTCATCGGCGACGATGCCCACTTCCGTCGTATTGGAAAACACGAACTCCAGCAGCGGCTGTCGCGCGAGCTCCAGCACCTCGTTCCATGCATCGGCCGCGGAGATCGCGCGGCTGACCGAACTGATGATGCGGCACTCCCGCATCGGCTGGCCGCGCTCGATGCCTTCAACGACAAGGGTGTAGAGCCCGTCCTGCTCGCGCAGCGCCCGGTCGCGCGCACTGCCCGTCGACGCGATGGCGACGATTCGCCCCCCGAACGCTCCCTGCGCGTTCGCGTTGTGCACGAAGTCGTCGACGAAACCACGCAATAGCGCGCCCGTGCCGAACTGCACCGCGCGTTCCGGTAGCTCCAGCAACGCATCCTTCGGCACATCGACGACCTCACCACGCTCCTGGCGGACCGTGTCCAGCAGGGCCCGATTGAGGCGCACAGTCACAGCGTCACTCCGTCCTTCCAGATCGCGATCTCACGATACCCATGTTGCTCGTTGTTGGTGCGTTTGGTCCCTGACGCGACGTCGAGCACGTACGCGAAGAGCTCGTCGGACAGGTCGTCCATCGACCGCGTTCCGTCGAGCAACGCGCCGGCATTGAAGTCAATCCAATGCGGCTTCTTCGCGGCGATCTCGGAGTTCGACGAGATCTTGATTGTCGGCACCGGAAATCCGAGCGGCGTGCCCCTGCCGGTCGTGAAGAGCAGCACCGTCGCACCACTGGCAATCATCGCCGTGCACGACACGCCGTCATTTCCCGGTCCCTCGAGAAGACTCAGTCCTCCAACAGCCGCGGGCTCTCCGTAGCGCAACACCTTCGTCACTGGCGCCTGCCCCCCCTTCTGGATGGCGCCAAGCGACTTCTCCTCGAGCGTCGTGAGCCCGCCCGCCTTGTTGCCCGGCGACGGATTTTCATAGATGCTCTGCCCGTGCCGAATGAAGTACGCCTTGAAGTCGTTGATCATCGCGACGAGCTGCTCGTACACCGGCTCACTCGTCGCCCGGTTCATCAACAGCTGCTCGGCGCCGAACATCTCGGGCACCTCGGTGAGCAGCACGCCGCCGCCATACGACGTCAACCGATCCGCGACGCGACCAACGGCGGCATTCGCGGAGATTCCGCTGAAGCCGTCGGAGCCACCGCACTTGTGCCCGATGAGCAGTTCCGATGCGCTAACGGTTTCGCGACGATCGTCTCGCATCCGATGCGCGAGCTCCTCGACCATGGTGAGGCCGCTCGCGCGCTCGTCCATTACATCCTGCGAATTGAAGAATCGGATGCGACTGCGGTCGACGTCACCCGCGCGCGCGAGCAAAGCGTCCATCTGGTTGTTTTCGCACCCAAGCCCGAGCACCAGCACACCGCCCGCGTTCGGGTTGCGCATGAGGCCCGCGAGCACCGCCTGCGTGTGCGAGAGGTCGTCGCCGAGCTGCGAGCATCCGAACGGGTGTCCGAAGGCATGAACGCCGTCGAACGAGGGGCCCATCCGCTCGTTCGCATTCTTCGCGATCCCGTCCGCCACGAAGTTCACGCACCCGACGGTATTCAGGATCCAGATCTCGTTGCGCGTTCCTACCTTGCCGTCGGACCGCCGATAGCCCTCGAAGGTGGGCACCTCGCCGGTGGCGCGCACACGCGCACCAGTCGGCGCATACGTGTAGCCAGTCACGCCCTCGAGCTGCGTCTTCAGGTTGTGGCTGTGAATCCAGCTCCCCGGTTCGACGCCCTGCGTGAGTGCACCGATCGGAAATCCGTACTTCACCACCGGCTCGCCCTGCTCGAGATGCCGCAGCGCGAACTTGTGCCCCGCGGAAATGTCATCTCGCAGCACGACGCGAGTACCACTCACCTCGATCTCTTCGCCCGCCGACAGTGGACGTATGGCCACGGCGACATTGTCGTCGGCGTGAATGCGGACCGCGTTGGGGCGTGTCGCTGGAGGAGCAGAAATAGCCATCGTCGTCAGGCTACTGATTTGGGAAAACGATAGGTCTCGCGCGCGAGATCCACCGCGAGAGCCTGCGCCATTTCACGCGCATCGTCCATGTCCACGATGTGCCGAGCGACCAGCCCTCCCAGCCAGTTCGCATCCATTCGTCGCGCCAGGTCGTGGCGAGCGGGAATGGAGCAGAACGCGCGGGTGTCGTCGTTGAAGCCCGCGGTATTGTAGATACCCGCCGTTTCCGAAACCTGCTCCCGAAATCGCCGGATGCCTTCGATGGAATCGTGGAACCACCAGGGCGGACCGAGCCGTACCGCCGGATAGTGGCCGGCTAATGGCGCCAGCTCGCGCGAGTACGTGCTCTCGTCGAGCGTGAAGAGCACCATATGAAAGCGCGGGTGGCTGCCGTACGTGTTGAGCAGCGGCTGAAGGTTGCGCGTGTACTCGGTCGCAATCGGAATGTCCGCGCCCTTGTCCGGGCCGAAGCGATCGAACACGACCTTGTTGTGATTGCGCAACGAGCCGGGGTGGAGCTGCATCACCAGGCCGTCTTCCACCGACAGGCGGGCCATCTCCATCAGCATGTGTCCTTCATAGGCATGCTGATCGGCCGCACTCGCCTCACCGTTCCTTGCGCGCACGAACATTTGCTCGGCGACTTCGGCCGAGAGTGCCGTGGTGTAGGGCTCGAGTACGCCGTGATCGGTGGCTGTCGCACCCATCGATGCGAAGAACCGTCGGCGCTCGGTGAGTGCCTGGATAAGGTCTGCCTGACTGCCGATGCTCTTGCCGCTCGCCGACTCGAGCGCGCGCACTTCCCTGGCCCATGCTTCGTGCTGTGCGATTCGGAATAGTGTGTCGGGGCGAAAGCAGGGAATCACGCGATGGCGCCCGTACGTCCAGTCCGATTCGCGAATTGCGCGATGGTGCGTGAGCGGATCAACAGCGGCATCGGTCGTCGCGATCATTTCGATGCGGAACTGCTCGAAGAGCGCGCGCGGTCGGAACTCCGGGCTCGTGAGCTTCTCGGCAATTTCGTCGTAGATGCGCTGCGCGGTGCTGCCGTCGAGCTGATGGCGGACGCCGAAAAGCTCGTGGAGCTCGTGAGCCATCCACACTCCCGATGGCGTACCGCGGAAGAGGTACCAGTGGTCGGCGACCCGCTGCCAGATCTTGCGTGGATCCGTTTCCACCGCGGAGCCGTCGCGTGTTGGAACGCCCACGTCTTCCAGGGGCACGCCCTGGCTGTACAACATCCGGAAGATGTAGTGATCCGGAATGATCAGCAGCGCCGTGGGCTCGGGAAACGCGGAGTTCTCGGACAGCAGCGAGGGATCCACGTGACCGTGGGGGCAGATGAGCGGCAGGTCGCGAATGCCTTCGTACAGTTCGCGGGCCGCACGCCTGGTGGCGGGGTCTGGGTCGAGGAAGCGATCGGCATGGAGGAGCAAGGGACGCCCTGAGGCGCTGCCGGTGCTCGACACCAGGTCATTCACCGCACTTGCCATCGCGGAGTGGGGGAAAGGGGGAACGGCGGCCGAGTGATGGGCCGCCGGCAGTCACACGTGAGGTGTGCGGGACTTCCCGGACGAGATCGTTCGCTGTCTATCCGCCGCGCTGGAAGGAGGCCGGACCCTCCAAAGGATGCGGCAAGCGGCTCTTGCGTTGAGTCGGCGCGTTCCTGACTTTGTTCGGGCAAGAAACTAATGTCGTGCCCTAATGTACCCGGCAGTTTCTGGACTCGCAATATTGGTTGAAGCAGCGCGCCGCACGCGACGAAGCCGTGCCGACCCCGCGCCCGCGAGTCCTCCCCTCGCCCCGCCTGCTCGTGAGAAAGATCGACACGCGTGACTTTCGCCGCGCCACCAGGACCACCTCTCGCGAGATCAATCGGCGGATCGTGCTGAACCTCGTGCGTGATCATCAACCGCTGTCGCGGGCCGATCTCGCGCGGCACATGGAGATCGGGCGCGGCGTCGTCACGTCGATCGTGCAGGGGCTCATTGACGAAGGCACCATTTACGAAGGCCACATTGGGGTAGCCGCGCGCGGACGGCGGCCGACAATGCTGTTCGTGCGGACGCAGGACCGGTACGTCGTAGCGGTCGACATCCGCTTCAGCCGGACCTTCATCATGCTCACCGACTTCGCCGGCTCGCAGATCGCCCTCGAATCCTTCGAGACGATGTTCACGCCGGAGGCGTTGGTCGAAGAGCTTGGTGCGCGGATCCGCCGCATCGTGGCCAGTCATGCCATCGAGGACAACTGCGAGGGCATCGGGGTGGTCGTGCCGGGGATGGTCGACCGGACGAGCGGACGAGTGCTCCTCTCGCCGCAGCTCGGCTGGCGGGACATCGATATTCGTGACAGCCTCTCCAGTGCGGTCGGGATGCCGGTGGCGATCGAGAATGCCCCGATGGCGTGCGCGCAGGCGCAGATGTGGCTCGGCGAGCGGACGATCAGCAGCAACTTCGTCTATGTAACGGTCTCCGATGGTGTCGGCGCGGGCATTGTGCTGAATGGGTCGCTCATTCGCGGCGAGACGAATTCCGCGGGCGAGTTCGGTCACATCCCGCTCACGCCCGACGGTCCGCAATGTCTCTGTGGCAGCCGCGGGTGCTGGGAGGCGTATACATCGAACCAGGCAACGCTGTCGCGCTATCTGGGCCGCGAGATCACGCCGCTCTGGGAGGGCGCGGTGCAGCAGCCGTCGACGCTCACCATCGAGGACCTGATCGCGCGCGCGCGGCGCGGCGATGCACGCGCCGCGAGCGCGATCGAAGCCACGGGACACTACCTGGGCATTGGCATCGCGACGATCCTCAACGCGCTGAACCCGTCGCAGGTTTTCGTGGGCGGCGAGATCACCGAGGCGTGGGACATGATCGAGTTGGCGGTGCGCGATGGCATCCAGGCGCGCGCGTTGACGCACGCGAGCAAGGAGACACCGGTTATTCCGGAGCAGATCGGCGGGCACCCGCGCTTGCGAGGGGCGACGGCATTGGTCGCCGCTCCACATTTCGCGGCGCCGCGCGTCGCCTGACGGCGGCGGGCGGCCTTGCGGCCGCGGTCTGACTGTCTGACAGTCTGACCCGGACGAGCGGCTGCGCCGCCGTCCTCGTCTGACAGCGGGTCAACTGAATGGTCCGACAGCTGTTGCCTACACCACCACGTCCTCGCCTCCGCGATTGCTCGACCGCGGGCAGAAACCTTCTTGTGCATCCCACCAGGCTTCTCGCCAAGAGACCCAGTCGTGTAGCACATTGCTGTCAGACTTTGGTTCGGCCCGCTGTCAGACGAGCAGCCGCGTAGCGGCGAGCGGGTCAGACAGTCAGACTGTCAGACTCCAGATGATCCAGACCACTCGAGAAGTAGATCTCCCGCTGCACGAAGACGTCCGGCGCCTCGCCGCGGCGCTCGGTCGTGTCATCAGCCGGCTCGAAGGCGATCAGGCCTTCCAGACCGTCGAGACACTGCGTCGCGACGCGCGCGCCCGGCGGCGCGAAGAGGCCGATGCGCCCTCGCTCGAGCAACTCCTCGAACGCATCGAGGCGCTCCCGCTGCCACTCGCCGCCACGGCTGCGCGCGCATTCACGCTCTTCTTCCTCCTCATCAACACCGCGGAGCAGGTGCATCGCGTCCGTCGCACGCGCGTGTATGCCCGCGATGCGGACGCCGCCCCGCAGCCCGCGTCCGCACGCTGGACCATGCGTAAGCTCCGCGCAGAAGGCCGCTCCGCCGACGATGTGCTCGGCGCCATTGCCCGGCTCGACGTCCGCCCGGTACTCACCGCACATCCGACCGAGTCCACACGGCGCACGCTGCTGGCGTTGCAGGCCCGCGTGGCGGACCTATTACTCAACTGGGAGTCGACGGCGCACTCGGAACGGCGCGCGCTCGATGAACAGCTCGACGGCGAGATCGAGTTGCTCTGGCTCACCGCCGAAATTCGGTCGGATCGCCCGACGGTGCGCGATGAAGTGAGTACGGGGCTCTGGTACCTCGAGACACGCCTCATCGAGGCCGGCGCCGCGGCGCGCGACGCACTCATGCGCGCGTTCGAGGACGAATTCGGCGCAACCGCCGACGCACTTCGGATCCCTGTCCCCATTCGCATCGGCAACTGGGTGGGGGGCGACCGCGACGGTAATCCCAACGTCACCCCCGCGACGACGATTGCCGCTGCGCGGCGAGCGAGTCATGTCATGCTCGGGCGCTATGAGCGCGCGCTTGCCGCCCTCACCGAGCGTCTCTCCCTTTCCGCACAACTCTCACCACCGCCCGCGGAGCTGCTCACCTCCATGGAGAGCGACCGCGCCCTCCTGCCGGAGGTGTGGGCGGCCAATCGCACACGCAATGAATCCGAGCCCGTGCGGCTGAAGCTCAGCTTCATGTCCGCACGCATTGCGGCCACGCGTCGCGTGGTCGCATCGCGTGACGCGGGCACTCCGCGCCCCGAGGCCGCGGCCTACGTCGACGTCTCGCAATTCGAGGCCGACCTGCTCCTCGTGCGCGAAACCGTGCTCCTCGCCGGCGCGGTCGAAGCGTGTCGCACGGTGCTCGACCCCACCATCGCCGTTCTGCGTGCGCATGGCTTCTACGGGTTCATGATGGACGTGCGCGACCACGCCGACCTGCATCGAGCCGCGATCGACGACATCACCACGGTACTCGGGCTCCCCGCGCTCGACGGCACCGCCATGCGCGCCGAGCTCTCCGGTCGACGTCCGCTTGTGGGCGCGCACCTGCCGGTGAGCGAAGCCACGGTGCGCGTCCTCGACACTTTCCGCGCGATCGGCACCATCCAGGATGAGTCCGGGCAGGCCGCGGCGTCGACATACATCGTGTCCATGGCGCGCGACGCCGAAGACCTCCTGCGCGTGCTGCTCCTGGCGCGCGAAACGGGGCTCGCCGATCTCGCGGACGATCCGCCCACGTCGCGCATCGATGTCGTCCCGCTCTTCGAAACCCTCGACGACCTCGATCGCGCGCCCGACGTCATGCGCTCGCTACTCGCCGATCCCGTTTACCGCCGACAGCTCTCCGCCCGCGGCAACCGACAGGAAGTCATGCTTGGCTACTCCGACTCGGCGAAGGATGCGGGGTTGCTCAGCGCGTCGTGGGCGCTCTATCGCGCGCAGGAAGCCCTGGCATCGCTGTTTCACGACAGTGGAATAGAGCTCGTGCTCTTTCATGGCCGCGGCGGTGGTGTCGGCCGAGGCGGCGGGTCGCCCGTGCACCGCGCGCTGTCTGCACTGCCGCCCGGCACCATCGACGGACGCATCAAGATCACCGAGCAGGGAGAGATCATCTCCCAGCAGTTCGGCCTTCTCCCCGTGGCCGAGCGGACGCTCGAGGTAACGGTGTCCGGCGTGCTGCTGCATGGGTTCACGGACTGGCGTGTTGGACATGATGACGCCGAGGTCGCGCGCTTTCGTGCGATCGTGGATTCGCTCGCGGTGCGGTCGCACGACTTCTATCGCGCCCTCGTGCACGACACGCCGGACCTCTTCACGCTCTTTCGCGCAGCGACACCGATCGCCGAGCTGGCTGACGCGCGCTTTGGTTCGCGTCCCGCATACAGGCCCGGCGCAAACCCGGGCATTGAAGGCATCCGCGCCATACCGTGGGCATTCGGCTGGACGCAGATCCGCCTCATGCTTACCGGCTGGCTCGGTGTCGGCACGGCGTTGGCCGAGGGGTGCGTGACTCCGGATGGTTTACGCGAACTTCAGGAGATGGCACGCGCGTGGCCTTTCTTCGATGACTTCCTGGCGAAGGTCGAGATGGTCTGCGCCAAGACGGATCTCGGGATTGCGCGCGCGTACGTCGAGCGCCTTGGCGGCGACGTCACGCTGCTGTCGTTGCTGGAAGCAGAGTTCCAGCGGACCGTGGAGAGTGTGCTGAAGATTCGCGACGCGACCCAGCTCATCGCCGATGTGCCGGTGCTTCAAACTGCGATCGCGCTCCGAAATCCATACGTCGATCCGCTCTCGCTCATCCAGATCGCACTCCTCCGTCGCAAGCGTGCACTCCCCGAGGTCAGCGACGAACGTGTGCTCGTGGAGGAGATCCTTGCGACGACGTTGAGCGGAATCGCCCAGGGGCTGCGCAACACCGGGTGACGGCCCGACGCTTGCGCCTGCTACCGTGCGACTGCAACATGCGATGACATGACCGCCTTGCACGATAGCAACGATTCCACCTCCGTCCGCCTGCTCGATGAAACCGAGCAGGCGGCGTTCGCGACGGCGGCGGCGCAGGCCGTCGCGGAGGAGCTCCGGACCGCCATCGCGCCGGGCATTCAGTTGCTGCGGCCGCTCGGCGCGGGCGCGATGGGTCTTGTCTTCCTGGCGCGCGATCCCTTGCTCAAGCGCCTCGTCGCCATCAAGGTGCTGGCGCCGCACCTGGCAGGCGATGCGGTTGCGCACGCACGGTTCATCCGCGAATCGGAAGCGAGCGCCGCGCTCATGCATCCGAACATCGCCGGCATCTACCTCGTCGGGGAGCTGCCGCAGAGCCGCACGCCGTACTACGTCATGCAGTTCATCGACGGGCGATCGCTCGCCGAAGTGATCGCCGATGGATCCGCCTTTTCCGATACGCGTGCAAAGCGCCTCGTCGGCGAGATTGCCTCGGCGCTCGAGGCGGCGCATGCGCACGGCGTCGTGCACCGCGACGTGAAACCTGCGAACATCATCATCGAGCGCGATTCGGATCGTCCCGTGGTGCTCGACTTCGGCATCAGTGCCGTGCTGCAGCGGGAGGAGGCGCCCGGATCGCCGAAGCTGACCGCCATCGGCACGTATCTCGGCACGCCGACCTACATGAGCCCCGAGCAGGCTACGGGAGAGCCGGTAACCGGGCAGAGTGACGTCTACGGACTCGGCCTCATCGCTTTCGAGCTGCTGACGGGACATCCGCCATTCGACGGCGCGCCGATGGTGGTGATGGCGGCGCATGTGGAGCGTGCGCCGCCGAGCCTGCACGCGGAACGACCGGGCATCGATTCGCATCTCGCGGAGCTTGTCGAGCGTTGCCTGCGGAAGAATCCTGCCGAACGGCCCACGGCAGCGGACGTCGCGCAGTCGCTCGTGCCTGCGTCGCGCAGCCTGCTCGAGTGGCCTCCACCGGGCCTCGAGACAATCCGTGGTCGTGGCGCGAAGCTGGGCTGGCAGCTGGGCCTCATGTGCTTTGCGATCCTGTTGTTCTTCGTACTCCTCCACATGCGGCCAACGCTCGGCTCACCACAGTGGGTGCAGGGCGAGCAGAGCGTATGGAGCGCGGTGTTCACGCCTCCGGACCCTATGGTCGATGCGCGCAGCGACCGGCGATTCGCTGGCGCCGAGTCGGTAACATCCGATGCCACGCCGGTGTGGATGTTCCTGGTGAGCGCGAGTGTCGCCCTGCTGTTCGGCTTTGCGATCTTCGTCATCTGGCAGACGGTGCGGTTCGCGCGCGAAGTGCGGCATGCCGCCCTCGGTCGTTATCCCTGGTCGGTGGTGTTCGACACGGCGTGGGATCGTTCGCGGGACACGTCGTCGCTGCTGAACGGGTCGGGCGTGTACGCGCTCTATTCCCCTGAGGGACGCGAGCGCCTGCTTCGCAACCGGCGCGTGTTTGCCATCGCGAGTCTCGTGATCGCAGCGCTCGCGTTGTTGGTGCCGCTGCTCTGGCTCGCGGGTGCGCTCGGCAGTCGACATTCGGCCGTGGCGCTCGTTACGGACACGGAGCTCGCGATCATCTCCCTGCCGTTGCTGCTCGGCGCGATCGTGCTCACGTTTCTGGATCGAAGCTCGCGCATGCCGTCGCACAGGCACGCCTCGACGTCGCGGGCTCCGTTCCAGGCAGAGCTGGTGGCTGCATGGCTCAAGGAATCCGGACGTGGTGTGCCGGTGCATGCGCCGAGGACGCGCGGATTGCTTGCCGCATTGGCGCCCGCGGTGACCGCGGTTGTGCTGCTAACAGTCCTGTATGTCGTGCAGGTCGTGTTTTTTGTCGTGCTCGTGACAACCCAGCGGCTGTCCACCGGACGTGCGACGGCCGAGCAGCTGAGGACCGCGATGCGGGCGGACAGTACTCGTCCGATGCCGTTTTCCGAGTTGGACTCGATCGCGCGCCGTTCGGGCTCGCAGGCGGTGGGCTCCGCCCCTGATACGGCGGCGGCCTATGCACTCCTCGCGCAGAGTTTCCTTCGCGTTCGCGATTCGGTTCCCACCGCGATGGCGGGAGACACAGCCGCCGCAGCTGCGCTCAATAGATCTTCGCCGCTGGTGAGCCTTCCGCGTGCGGACAGCACTGCGCTTGCCGACACGGTGTTGCCGCCGTTGGCCACGCTCGAGCCGCTGGCACGGGTGGCGCAGACGCCGTGGCTGGACATCTGGCAGCGATTCGCTGCCTCGCCGGACTACCCGTTGATGTGGCAGTACCGCACTGGAATGCCGGGGGTGAAGTACCCCTGGACCGTTCCCGTCATGCGGCCGGGGAGCAACCTCGATTTCGCGCGGCGCAATGCGATCATGGGCGAATTCGAGCTTGCGAGGGGCGACGTAGTCGGCGCAACGCGACGCGCGCGCGCGAACATCGCGGCCGGTCGTCACCTCATGCATTCGACGAACCCGTCGGACGACTCGCGGGGGCTGGCGATCATGGGCGTCGGCGAAGCGCTGCTGGGCGTGATCGCGCGCACGACGCATGACGCCACGCTGCACGAAGAAGTGACGCGCATTCATGCAGCGCGCACACGTTGGCGGACGTCGCCGGGAATGCCGGCAGGGTTGTTCGCCATGGTTGCGGATCCAGAATCGCGCGAGGCGATCACCTACCTGAAGCAACTCGAGTCGCCGACGCACATGGCGGGCCTGTTCCAACTGGCCATGGGCGGCTTCTGCTCGAATTCGCGCGAGATTTTCTTCGGCATCAGTCCGGAGCGGGCCGAACTGGTGCATGCGGTAGCCGTCGCATCGGGCGATCCGCGGGCATCGGAGCTTGAAGCGCTCGCGCTGCGGGGGATGACGGACATCAACGCGGGCACTGCGGACATGGGCGCCCCATCACCTGCTGCGCTTGCACCGCTGCGCTGGCTGGGAATGCGGGGCGTGAGCGAACGTATGGGCATTTGTCTCAGCCGCCGCGGGCCGCGACGGCGTTGACCGACGCCGCCCAAAGTTGCCAGTTTACTTAGCAGCAACTACCTGCAACCGCATTTTTACCACAGAGGGCACGGAGGTCGCAGAGGACTGCTTGAACCGCGGTTGTCTTCCGCTTTCCTCCGTGTCCTCTGTGTCCTCCGTGGTTGATTGCTTTTGCCTGAAACCAGCGCAGAGAGTGCGGTTACAGGCGGTGCATCCGGCTGCAGATGCCGTGGCAACGAATGGTCAAATTCAGGTCGAGAAGGTCGTGCGACGCCTGCCTATGCCACGCTGAGCAATCAGTGGAGATCCGCCAAGTCCGCGATGATCCGCGTTGCCATGCAGTTCGCTGTTCGACGAGAACACTCGCCTGCGCGCACCAAGAGTTGTTCCAACCTCCGCGCTCAGCGCCCCGCGTTCGGCAACGGCGTGATGCGCTGCAGCAGCGCCTCCACGGCACTCGCCCCCGCGATCAGCCTGTCGGCTTCGTCGCCCACGCGCCGCGCCGCTTCGATGTCGCGCGTAATGCCCTCCACGGTGCCGCCGCCGGATCGCAGCCGCAGGAGGTCGAGTCGCACGTTCTCGAGTGCGGTGACGAGCTCACCGAGGCGCGCGTCGGCAACGCTGCGCTGCGCGCCCAGGTCGGCGACGAGTGCAGCATGTCGCGCCGAACTCCCGGCGACGCTCGCGCCTCTGCCGTGCTGCACTTCCGCGATGGAAGCGTCGACCTCCTCGATGCGGGCGCGCGCGAGCCGGGCCTGCGCCTCGAGTTCGTGCAGCACTGCGGGTACGTCGCCGAGTTGATCGCGGAGGGCACGTGGTAGCGCGGTGAAGATCGACTCGGCCGACATCGCGATCGCGAGCTCGGTGGGCCGGTCCGCGGGCACGGCACGGCGTCCAAGCTTGAATGCGGCCATCGCAATGAGTTTCGAGCCTACGGGGCCCGACCACAGACCCGTCCAGACGGACGACGTGCCACGACGCAGCCGGATCCATTTGCGACTGAACGCCGTGGCGATTGCGCCCACATAGATCCCGACGAACCCGCCGGCCGCAAGCACCGGCGTGGGACCGCCGTGCACCACGAGCAGCGACGCGAGCGCAATGGCGCCTCCGCCAAGCCCGACCTTGCTGACGACGTCAAATACTTTCTCACGACGCGTTGGCTCCGCGCCAAACTCATACAGGAATTCCTCGCGGCGACGATCGAACGCGCGGCGCAGCCCGAGGAGGATGTCCTCCCCCCCATAGCCGCGTTGCAGGAGATGGCGCAGCCGATAGAGGATGATGGCGAACGGGCCGCCGAGCCCGATGACGACCCCGCCGGCTGCGACGAGCGGAATGGCCCACGCCTGTCCGTGCACGAGCAGGCTGACGACGGCACCGGACCCGTTGGCTGCGGCGATCGCGAAGGGAACGATAATTACCGCCATGCGCCGACGGTCGAGGAACACGCGCACGGGCACCGGGATCTCGACAGCCTTGTCCCGCGCCGCCTCGAGCGCGTCGGCAAGCGCCTCGCCCGTGGCGAAGCGTGCATCCGGCACCTTCTCAAGGCACCGGTCGATGGCGTCCGTCAGCGAGCGGGGCGCGCCACGCGCGAGGGAGCTCGATGGCGCGGCGGCCTGTGTCAGATGCTGTGCGAGCACCGCGTGCGCCGACCCCGTGAACGGAAGCATCCCGGTAAGCGCGTAGTACGCCACGATGCCGAGTGCATAGAGGTCGCTTCGTCCGTCGAGTTCCTCGGCGGACGCCTGCTCGGGACTCATGAATTCGGGGGTGCCGAGCACCATGCCGACGCCCGTGTCGCCCGCCGATGCGTCGAGGCGCGCGATGCCGAAGTCAGCGACCATGGCGCGTCCGCTGCCGTCGAGGAGGATATTCGCGGGCTTGATGTCGCGATGCACAACGCCTTGCGCGTGCGCGTACGCGAGCGCCCACGCGACCTCGCGCATGATGCGGGTGACATCGGCGGGCGGCAGCGGCCCGCGTGCCATGACGCGCTCCGCAAGGGTGCCGCCGTCCACATACGCCATCACGATGAAGACGAAGCCGCCAATGTCCTCGACGGCGTGGATCGGCACGATGTAGGGATGCGACAGCCGCGCCGCCGTGCGGGCCTCGCGCATGAACCGCTCTCGCAGCGCCGGGTTTTCGGAAAAATCCGGTGGTAGCAGCTTGATCGCGACCTGGCGGTCGAGTCGCACTTCGCGCGCGAGATAGACGACACCCATGCCGCCGCGACCAAGCTCGCGCTCGAGCGAATACCGGCCGATGACGGCCTGCTGGAAGGCGACGAAGAGTGCGTCGAGGGTTGGCGCGGTCACGACAGTCCTGGCGAGAGGGAACCGTCACCGAATCTGGCGATTCGCTCGTCGCGCCGCATCTCCGCTCGAACCTGCGTAGGAAAGTTCGCGGCGATTCGCGCAGGGTCGCTGGATTCGCGCTGCCTACGAACAACCCCTACCTCAAGCAGTCATCCCCTGGCGGCCTCGACCAACGAAGATTGCCCGGCCATATCGTCGAGGAAGGGATACTTCGCGCGAATGCTCGTCACGTGCGCCGCTGAAACGTCCACCACCGCCGGAGCGGCGACCGCCATTCGCTGCGCCGCCGGTGCTCCCCACGGGTCATAGGCCGTGGAGCCCCCGTCGTACTGGATGCCATTCCCGACACCCGTCCGATTCACGCCGGCCACATAGACGAGGTTCTCGATCGCCCGCGCCGGCAGCAGCGCGTCCCAGTGCGGCCGACGCGCCGCCGGCCAGTTCGCGATCACCACGATGAGGTCCGACGACGGCGCCGCAGCGCGGAACAGTTCGGGGAACCGCAGGTCGTAGCAGATGAACGGGGTCACCCGAACGCCGTCGATGTCGATGACCGCCGGCGCCATGCCCGCCGAGTAGTGCTGGTCCTCTCCCGCGTAGGCGAACAGGCGCTGCTTCGCGTACGTCAACACGAGGCTGCCCTCGGGATTGAACACCGCCGCCACGTTCACGTAACCGTCCTCGCTCTTCGCGGCGACACCCGCCATCACCCACACGTCGTGCCGTGCCGCGAGCGTACTCAGTCGTGCGAAGGACGGACCGTCCAACGACTCCGCCCACTGCTCGGGCTCCATGGTGAATCCGGTCGTGCACATCTCCGGAAGCACTACGAGGCGCGCGCCCGTCGATGCTGCGCGCGCCACGCACACCGCCGCCCGCTCGAGCGACACCTCTGGCCGCAGCCAGCCCGTATCATACTCGGCCAGTGCTACACGAAGTGTCGCGTCGGGAACGAGCGGCGCAGCCATGCTCAGATCAGTGCCTCACGCAGCTTCACACTGCCTTCCTTCACCATCGTCGTATCGCAACTGAAGGCGAAGCGAATGGCGTCCGGGTAATGCGTTCCAAACGCATCGCCTGGCGCGCTGCCGATGCCGTCATCGGCGAGCGACGTGGACAACGCATCAGCGTCGGCAACCTCGAGTCGCTCGTACACCGAGGGATCGAGCGTGACCCAGACATAGAAGGTGCCCTTCGGCACGAACGCGGAGACGCCTGGAATTCCCTTCAGCGCCGCGAGCATGATATCGCGACGCACGAGATACTCGTCGCGCATGGCGAGTGTGCTGGCGGGACTTCCCTTCACGGCCGCGAGCGCGCCCCACTGCGCAATGCTGTTCACGCCGTTGATGGTGCAGCGCAGCAGCTTCGGGATGCGGTCGTGGAGCACCTTGGCGCGGGTAACGATGTAGCCGGTGCGCAGCCCGCTCATCGCGTGGCTCTTCGAGAACGAGTAGATGCTGATGACGCGCGTGTCGTCGGCGTCGGCGAGCGACCCGATCGACGTATGCTCGTTCGGCTCGAACACGAGATCCTCGTACGCCTCGTCCGAGATCACCCAGAGATTGTTGCGGCGCGCGAGGTCGTAGATCGCCTGGAGATCGGCGCGCGACAGCATCGCCCCCGTGGGATTGTGCGGCGTGTTGAGGAAGATGGCCGTCGTCTTCGGTGTGATGGCTGCCTCGATGTCCGCGGCCTTGTAGGCAAAGTCTTCGTCGGCGTTGAGCTTCACGCCCACCGCCACACCGCCGGCCAGCCGGATATTCTCGGCGACTTCCGTCCACATGGGGTCGGGGATGATGACTTCATCGCCTTCCGACAGCAGCGCCCCGAAGGCGACGTAGAGCGCGTGCATCGCACCGTTGGTGACGAAGATGTCGTTGCTCGTCACCCCGGCGAGACCGTTCCGGCTCACGGCCTTTTCCGCGAGCGCCTTCCGCAGCTCGGGAATGCCGTTGTTCGGGATGTAGTGGGTCTTGCCGGCGTACGTCGCGGCAACGATGGCCTCGGACACATGAGCCGCGGGCGCGAAGCTCGGGTCGCCCGATTCAAAGCGGAACACCACCTTGCCGGCCGCCTGCGCCTGGAGAAGTCGCTCTCGGATCTGGACGATCTTGCCGAGTGAGATGAAGTCGAGCGCATGCGCGGCGACAGCGGGCGACAGTTCGACGGATCGAGTCATCAGGCCACACGGTTTGGGTTGCTCTCATTGTAATGCTTTCCGTGCGCGATATGCAACGATTGCTTCTGATATAGTCCATTGAGTGTGCAAACTAAGGAAAACGTTGAATGTTTTGTGCAGGTTGTGCAATATTGGCGTGTAGCCCCGCGCACGCCGTGGTTCCACCTACCGCATGTCTCCGCGTGCCCCGATCCGCCCGCTTCCATGATACGCCAATGAAGCTCGTTACCTGCGTCGTCCGGCCCGAACGGTTGCAAGCCGTGAAGGGCGCCCTGTTCGAAGTCGGCGTCACCGGCATGACGCTCTCCCGCGTTAGCGGCCATGGCGGCGAAACGGAAATCGTGGAGCACTACCGCGGCTCGGCGCTCGTGCTCGAGTTCCGCGACAAGGTGAAGATCGAGATGGCCGTGTCGGAGCCATTCGTCGAAGCCACCATCCAGGCCATCGTGCGGGCAGCACGCACGGGTGAGGTCGGCGACGGCAAGATCTTCGTGCAGGAGCTCGAGCGCGTCGTGCGCATTCGCACGGGTGAGCGTGACGTGAACGCGCTCACCCCCGTCACCGCCGATGAGGTGCAGACCCGCCAGGCCGACTACGAGTCCTGGAGGGCCGAGACATGAGTCCAGCCGTTGCCATTTCGGCGGGCGATACCGCGTGGGTACTCATCGCCACCGCGCTCGTGATGCTCATGGTGCCGGGGCTCGCGCTCTTCTATGGTGGGCTCGTTCGCGGCAAGAATGCGCTCAACAGCATGATGATGTCGCTTGCGCCGCTCGGCATCATCACGGTGCAGTGGGTCCTCATCGGCTACTCGCTCTCATTCGCGCCAGGCAATGGGGCACTCGGCGGCTTGGCATACTGGGGCTTCAACGGCGTCGGCGGCGCCGCCAATCCGACGTATGCTGCCACCATCCCGCACGTCGCCTTCGCGATGTTCCAGGCGATGTTCGCCATCATCACCGTCGCGCTCATCTCGGGTGCGGTGGTGGAGCGCATGCGCTTTCCCGCGTATATCGCGTTCGCCGTGCTCTGGACCACGCTCGTGTACGATCCACTCGCGCACTGGGTCTGGGGCGAGGGCGGATGGCTGCGCACCCTCGGCGCGCTCGACTTCGCGGGCGGCACTGTCGTTCACGTCAGCGCGGGAACGGCGGCACTTGTCGCGGCGATGGTCCTTGGCAAGCGTCACGTCATCGGTCGTGCGCCACTGGTGCCGCACAGCGTGCCTTTCACGCTCTTTGGCGCGGGGCTGCTCTGGTTCGGATGGTTCGGCTTCAATGCCGGATCCGCCCTCACGGCATCCGATCTCGCCGCGCTGGCCTTTGCATCAACGCACGCCGCGGCCGCGGCCGGACTCACGGCCTGGATCCTCATCGACCTCTTTCGCACCGGCAAGACCACCGCCGTTGGTGCGGCGACCGGCGCCGTTATCGGACTGGTGGCGATCACGCCCGCGGCCGGCTTCGTGAGCACGCGCTCGGGCCTCGCGATCGGCGCCCTTGCGGCGGTGGCCAGCTATATCGCCATGCAGATCCGTGCGCGCACCACGCTCGACGACACGCTCGACGTCTTCGCCTGTCATGGCGTCGCGGGCATCTTCGGCGCGCTGCTCACCGGCGTCTTTGCGAGCAAGGTCGTGAATCCCGCCGGCGCCGATGGACTCATCTACGGTGGCGGCTTTCATCAACTCGGCATTCAGGCGGTCGCCGTCCTCGTGACGATGATCCTCTCTGGCGGGTTGACGGCCGGAATATTGGTCGCGCTTCAGGCGGTGATGAAGGTGCGCAGCTCGATCGCCTCGGAGGTGATCGGCCTGGACTCCAGCGAACACGGCGAGGAAGCGTACCACGCCGGAGACCTGGGCGAGATGGGTGGCAGTGCCGGCGCGCTCGGACACGGTGTGGTGCTTATTCGACCCGGCGTGCCGAAGCGCGCGCGTGGAGTGGCTTGAGGCTGCGAAGTCCGAGTCCGATGTCCAAGTCCCAAGTCCGTATTTTTCCGGTTTCCGCCAACTGTCGTCGTTTTTCGCGCAGTTGATGAACTGCAGAACCG
>JALYVY010000446.1 GCA_030852985.1 Gemmatimonadota bacterium
TGGCGCGAGCAATCTCGACCGCCTTCACCTTGTCGCTGAAATGCGGAAGGACCTTGATGAGCTTCTGGAGAAAAAGATCGCCGCCCGCGAGTAGGAAATAGAGGAGGATCAATACCTCCAGCAGGCCGGCCAGAACGCGTTGCGTGGTGCCGAGAAAACGCGAGGAGATGGTCGGGCCAGCTGTCTGGACCACCACGCTCTTCGTCGTCGGCTCGGTTCCATCAACCGCACTCGCCGCCTGTTCCATGTTCTTCGAGACTTGCTGCACCGGACGAATGATCTTTCGCAGCCGCACCTGTGCGCGTGCAAAGGACTGCGGCGCAATGGCTGCCCAACGTTGGGCCGGCCCGGCCAGCTGGTAGGCGCCTCCCGCGATCGTGCCGATCAGCAGCAGGACTACGATGGCCGCTCCGAGCGGTGGCTTTATCCAGAAACGTGCAAGCAGGCGGATCAGTGGGCTGAGCAGGAAGTTGAGCAGCAGCGCAAAGACGATCGGGATGAGGAAGATTCGGGAGAAGTACAGCGTGTAGAGCACGGCGAGCACCGTGAGCAGCGTCGCCTCAACGGACCGGTTCCGAGTCGTCGATATCGCATCCTCAGTGCGCTCAATGTCGGGCGTCTTGGCGCCGGGGCCGGCGGGCACCGCGGGAGCGTGGAGGTCCACGTCGGGAGTCGTTACTGGCGTGTCGTCGATGTTCACAGTTGCCCCGCATGCACGATGCTTGCCCAGTCCGCTGCGCTGTATGGCATCACTTGTGAATAAGTTCCTGGTTCAGCTCCCGCCCGGTCGACAGCCCATGTCGAAGGGCGCACTTTCGCGCACACCGATGCCTCGTACATCCGCCAGCGAAAACCTCGACATCACGAATTTCACTGTGGGCGGGATGCTGCGAGCGGGCATCGCGGTCCGCCGCCTCCTGCGTGGCGCGCAGTCTCTGGAGGAGGCGGCGGACCGTATCGTCCGGTTTCTCTACGACAATTGTATTGATCCGCAAAGAGGAAGCCGCACGACGGTGTTGGTCCGCTTCTACAAGACACACCAGTATGGCGCGCTCCCCGCTGAGCTCCAGCTGTTCGCGGACCGCGCGCTCGACAACGACGAGGCGCCCAAACCCGAGATGCGCTGCCTGACGCTGTTGGCAACCGTGGGTGACCAGCCGGACTGGATGTCGCGTCGGGCCTCCAGGTCTCATCAGGTCATCCCCCTGCCCAGCGCCGACATCGTCCGCCGGGCGCCGATGATCGCGGGCCTCATCGAGGAGTTGGGGTTCGACATCGAGTCGGTCGTCCTCGGCAATACCCCCGCCGAGCGCCCGGGCGACGCCAAGACCTACGACGTCTTCCACGTGAAGGAAGCCTTCGGCAACCCGAGCATCCCCGCGCAGGACGAATTCGTGGTGCCGTACGGCGTCACGT
The DNA here is from genome assembly GCA_030852985.1 of Gemmatimonadota bacterium. Taxonomy (GTDB): domain Bacteria; phylum Gemmatimonadota; class Gemmatimonadetes; order Gemmatimonadales; family Gemmatimonadaceae; genus AG11. The sequence continues at coordinate 1,417 of JALYVY010000446.1, forward strand.
CCGTCCTCGGGTTTGGGGGACTTCTCCGGTCGGGTGAGCTCTTCGCGATCATCCTTTTCGCACGCGCTCCCATTCCCGAGGCAAGTGCCTCACGCTTTCGCGCCATTGCGCTGGACGTACGCTCCGCACTCTACGCGCTCAACGAGGCGAACACATGGGCGGACGCGCCTGAAGGTTGATCTCCGTTTAGGGCACCGTGGTCGTCAGCCGCGCAAATTAAAACCGCCGGTCGGCGCAATGCCGACCGGCGATGAAGCCCGCGCGTTTCCTACTCGGCGTCGAGATTGACCGCCGTCACCGCGAGCGCCGTGAGATCGAGATCCGTCTGCTGCTCTTCATCGAGTGTCGTCTGGAGAAGCTCGGCCTGACGCTCGTACCCGAGGGTGCGAGCCCACGTACGACAGGTTCCGTAGCCCGCCATTTCGTAGTGCTCGACGTGCTGCGCCGCGGAAATGAGGCCCGCGTCGAGCACGTCCTTCTCCGGCTTCTCCTTGATGAGGTCCTTACCCTCCTCGAGCAGCCCTTCCATGCCGACGCACTTCTTGCCCCGGGGACTCTCGCCGAGCTCCTTGCAAATACGCTCGAGGCGCGTGACGTGCACTCGCGTCTGCTTCTCGTGCTTCGCGAACGCTTTCTTGAGCTTCGGATGCGTCGCAGCCTTGATCATTCGG
>JALYVY010000073.1 GCA_030852985.1 Gemmatimonadota bacterium
GCTTCATGCCACGCGCGGGCGACGCGGATGAGTGCCTTGGATGGTACACATCCAACGTTGAGGCAGTCGCCGCCCATGAGCGAGCGCTCGACGAGCGCCACGCGCGCGCCAAGTCCCACCGCGATCGCTGCACTGACCAGCCCCGCCGTTCCGCCGCCGATGACGACCAGGTGGTAGCGAACGGTTGGCGTGGGATTCCGCCAGTCGGCGGGACGGACGTTTGCCAGCCATTGCCGGTCGGCGCCGGATTGGAGCGAAGGGGTTACGGCGGATCGGTGTGGCACAGTGGCCGGCGCGGAAACGCCAAGGGTTTCTTTCATTGCGTGAAGCAGCTCTGGTGTGCGGGCACGCGCGAAGACGCTGCTCACTTCGGAACGGGCAAGTCCTGAGTGTCTCCCACGGTTCCCGGTATCGAAAGAAACCGATGCAGGCGACTCGCGTAATCGTTGCCCGCGCTCCTTGCGCGCAAGAATAACTGGACAAGGGCACGAGAGTCCGGGTCGTCACGCGCCGTTTATCGTCGATGATCTAGGCGCATGACTTCACGGATTTTCCGATACGCGAGCAAGGAGTGATCCAATGTCAATTCAGTCGGGTCGACGCTGTGAGACGGCCACCGCTCCCCGGCTACGCCACCCGCAATCCTCGCGCACGCAGCGGCGCCCGGACACTCGTCTGGAGCCTTCGGGATTCGAGTGGGTCGGCCTGCCGCGGGGCACGGCATAAATGAGCGAATTCATGCCAAGCGGACCCATGATGGAGAGTGTGGACCCACATATGCCTTATGGAGCGCAAGATGAACCGACACCCACCCCACCGCGCCCATACCGATACCACGTGACCATGTATCGTAGCGCCACGCCCGCTTCGCTGCGGGACGAGGTGCGTACGCGAATTGCCCCGCTGTTTCCCGACTGGCCCGCCGAACGCGTTGAAGACCTGGTGGCCCAAATCGCTGATCTGGAATGGCGATATTCCGTGGGGAACTGCACCTCCGCACAGCAGCACGACACGTAGAATCGCAGCGGGCGTGTCACGATGATGACGGCGGCGCGCGCCAACTGAAGAGCCGGCTGCTGCGGACAAGGCATTCCTCATGGAGCACCCGATGCTGACTCAAGTCATGCCGACGATCCGCGCCATGCGCGGCGAAGAAGCGGAGGCGTTGCTCGTGCGCAACCACATTGGACGCATCGCATTCTCGCTGCATGATCGTGTGGACCTGGAGCCTCTGCACTACGTATACGACGCCCCATGGATCTTCGGGCGCACCAGCACCGGCGCCAAGCTGTTGACGCTCGCGCACAACCAGTGGTGCGCCTTTGAGACGGACGAGGTCCGCGGCATGTTCGACTGGCAGAGCGTGGTGGTGAAAGGGCCGTTCTCACCGCACCACTCGCACCTCGCGGGTTGGAATTACGATCGCGCGCTCGCGGCGCTGCGCCGGCTGCTCCCCGCCACGCTCACCGAAAGCGACCCGACACCGCACCGCGACGTGGTGTTCGGTGTGCACGCGTCGGAGATCACGGGGCGTTGCTCGGTGTCCAACCACAGCCACGACGTGCTCACCACGGTGTGAGGTCGGTGCGCGAGCGGACGGGCCGTCCGCGCGCCGCACGGATGAGATTGGGTATGACACTGAATTGCGCAGTGCGTCGCCCGTGGTTGCTGCTCCTCACGTGCCCGATCTTCGCCGCCATGCCTGCGAGCGGCCAGATCACGAGGACCGAGGTCGTCTCGATCGAGCGCGCGCGCGTGCTCCAACAAGCCGACCGCTACCTGCATGAGCCGCCCATCACGATTACCGCGACGCGAGCGACGCGCAGCACCGGTGGTCCGCACGATTTCTATTCCGAGGGCGACTACTGGTGGCCCAACCCGAAAGACACCGCGGGTCCATACGTCCGTCGCGATGGTGAGACCAACCCTGCCAACTTCGTCGCGCACCGCGACGCCATGCGCCGCCTGAGCCAGATTGTCCCCGCGCTCGCGGCCGCGTACGAGATCACGCGAGACGTCCGCTACGTCCGCGCCGCCGACGCGCATCTCCGCGCCTGGTTCGTCGACTCCGCCACCCGCATGAATCCGAACCTCCTGTATGGGCAGGCGATCAAGGGTGTGGCCACCGGTCGCGGTATCGGCATCATCGACACCATCCATCTCGTGGAGGTCGCCGAGGCGATGCGGCAGCTCGAGGCGATGGGTGTGTTGCAGGATCCCGCGCTCGCCGAGGAAAAGCGGTGGTTCCGCGACTACCTCACATGGCTCACGACCCACAAGTACGCTCACGCGGAGCGCGACAACGGCAACAACCACTCGGCGGCCTATGCGCTCCAGGTTGCCGAGTTCGCGAAGCTCGTCGGTGATAGCGTGCAGCTCGCGGACATGCGGCGCTTCTTCAAGGACTCACTGCTCCTCCAGATGGCGCCGAATGGGTCGTTTCCGAAGGAACTCGCGCGTACGAAGCCCTACGGCTATTCGCTCTTTCAGCTCGACGTCATGGGCATGGTCGCCGAGGTGCTGTCCACGCCCGAGGAGGACCTGTGGAGATATACGACGGCTGACGGACGTGGAATGGCGAGGGCGCTCGCCTACATGTATCCGTACATCACCGACCGCGCCGCATGGCCGTTGAAGCCGGACGTCATGTATTTCGAGCAGTGGCCCATCCGGCATCCGTCGCTGCTCTTTGGCGGACTGGCGTTGCATGCAGCGAAGTACGTGGCGCTGTGGAAGCGGCTCGATCCCGATCCAACGGTCGACGAAGTGATCCGCAACTATCCCGTGCGGCAGCCCGTGCTCTGGATGCGATAGTCCCGCAGGGACGAAAATTGCGCTCCCATCTAGGGCGGGACGCCGGTGCAGCGCCAACGCTTGCCAGGCGAGCGCCGGTTTGGCGGAACCTCTTCATGCCGCACCGGCTACGTCCCCTTGACCCGCACACTCAAAGGATGACGCGCATGACCGAACACCACGACGTGCTCCCCGCCGGCTCGCCCGCGCCCGCCTTCACGCTTCCCGTGAATGCGAGCCAGACCGTATCGCTCTCGGAGTTCGAGGGACAGACCGTGATCCTCGCCTTCTATCCCGCCGACTTCAGCCCCGTATGCGGCGACCAGATGGCGCTCTACAACGAGCTCGTCGGCGAGTTCAAGAAGCACGGCGCCGTGCTGCTCGGCATATCCGTCGACGGTCCATGGTGCCACAACGCATTCGCTGACGCACGCAAGCTGCACTTCCCCCTGCTCTCCGACTTCGAGCCCAAGGGTGCCGTCGCCCGCAGCTATGGCGCGTATCACGCGGAGAGTGGCACGAGTGAACGTGCCTTGTTCGTCATCGACGGCGCCGGCATCATCCGCTGGAGCTTCAAGTCGCCGATGGGCGTGAACCCGGGCGCAGACGGGATTCTCGAAGCGCTCGAATCCATGAACACGGTGAAGGCATGACGACCGGCGGTGAAACACTCAAGCCGTCCGTGAGCGACGACGACCACGTTGCCGGACCGGCGGACGCACCGATCACGTTGGTAGAGTACGGAGATTTCCAGTGTTCGCACTGCGCACGGGCGCATCATCGCGTCACGGCGATGCAGCAGCGCTTTGGCGATCGCCTGCGGTTCGTGTTTCGCAACTTCCCCCTGGGCGAGGTGCACCCCGAGGCATTCCATGCGGCCGAGGCGGCGGAGAGCGTGGCCGCCAGCGCGGGCAACGACGCATTCTGGAAGATGCACGACCTCCTCTTCGAGCATCAGCAAGATGACGAAGACGCCCTCGACGACGCGCACCTCGCGCGGTACGCGACCGAGGCCGGCGGCGACGCCGCGTCGGTGCAGCGTGACCTCGACAGTGATGCCTTCGAGGAGCAGGTGCGCTCGCAGTTCATGAGTGGCGTGCGCAGTGGCGTGAACGGCACGCCAACGTTCTTCGTGAACGGTGTGCGCTATGACGGCGACTGGTCCAATGTCGCCGCGTTTGCCGCCGATCTCGAGGGCGCGATCGCATAGCGGACCTCCGTGCGATCCAACCGGCCGGTGGGGTGTATCAGTGGAACACGATGTGTTCCACACCACCAGTCGAAGGATCGGCCATTGGAGCTCTTCTCGCGGGTATCGGGTGCTGGTCACAAACGGTCGGGTCTGCTCGGGCGGGGGATCACCGTCCGCGGCCTCTTGCGCGCGACCGCCGGCGCCACGCTCGCGCTCGTGCTCTGCTCGCTCGGCCGCGTCCCCGACGAGCGGCTGTTCGCGGAGCGTCGTGATGCCTACGTGCGTGTGTTGAACGCGTGCGGCCGGAAGAAGGCGTGCCTCATGGGACCCGCGGCGGCGGGGCAGGAGGGGGCGGTGACCTCGCCCGCCATCCTCGCGTCAACAACCCACTTTCGATCGCGCTGGACGAAAAACCAGTATGACTATGTCCGGGTGTGGATCGCGCCGGGTGACAGCGTGCCTGACTGGCGACCCGCGGACCGGTTCGTCGTGCGCGACGCCTTTCACGAGTGGAGCGCCGCAGGAGCGCCGGTTCACTTCGTCTTTGTCTCGGATTCGCTGTCGGCGGACGTGCACGTCGTGTGGCGGGATACGCTGCCGGGCGCCCGGGCCGGACAGGCAACGCGCTTTACGGACAACCGAGGCTGGCTGCGGACCGCGACGATCGAGCTGAGCACGCGGAACATGGCGGGCAAGGCGCAGCGCACCTCCACCATGCATGCGGTGGCGCTGCACGAGGTCGGTCATTTGCTGGGCCTGGAGCACAGCGATGACGACCACGACATCATGGCCGCGTGGGTCACGGCAAAGACGCTCACCCCCCGGGACCTGTCCGCCATGCGCGTCCTGTACGACATCGTGGACGACGACTAGGCTCAGCGCGCCCGAAATGTGCGTATGGGGCGGCGTTCGCCACGACGCACACCACAGGAGCCCGTTATGACATCACCGGAGATCGAGAAGGTGCGCGACGACGTGCAGCGCACCCGCGCCCAGCTGTCGGACACCCTCGCGGAATTGAGCGCTCGCCTCACGAGCCCGATCAATGCGGCGAAGAAGAAGCTGAACATCGTGGAGATGGCGCGAAACAATCCGTGGCCGGCGCTGGCGCTTGCGATCGGGACCGGCGTGGCACTCTCCGCGACGGGAAGCGATGAGCGAATCGCGGCGGCGGCGGTGAAAGCGGGGCAGGCGGGGGTGGAGGGTGCGCGTGATGCCGCCAAGGCAACGGCCGAGTACGTGGCGGAATCGGCGCGCACCGCACCCTCGAAGGCGCGTGAAGTCATCGGCGACGCAGCCGACTCGCTCGCGACGAAAGGGTTGATCGCGTTGATTGCCGCCCTGAGCCGCGACGATCGCGCGACCTGATCGAGCCTTGGGCTACTTGCTGGCGCCCCGCTGATAGACCCGGACGTAATCGATTTCGTAGCGTGCGGGGAATGTCGTGATCGAGGGATCGCCCCCGTTCGCGCCGCCGATCGCAAGGTTCAGGATGATGTAGTGGGGTTGTTGCAGCGGATTGCGTAATCCGCCCCCGCCATTGGCCGCGGCGCGCACGTCGGTGGTATTCAGCAGCGTGTCGTCGACGGAGAGGCGCACTTCGTTCTCGTCCCAATCCATGCGCCAGATGTGAAAGCGGCTGGCCCATGCGGCGCCGCCCAGTCCCGCCACCGGCGTGCGGGTGTCGTCCCACACGGCCTTGCCCGTCGAGTCGGCCCACGCGACGTTGGCGAGCAGGTTGCCGCGATAGAACTCCATGATGTCGATCTCGCCGTTGGCGGGCCACCGGCCCGCTTCGCCGAGTGTCCAGAAGGCGGGCCACATGCCGGAGCGAATATCGATGCGGGCGCGCATCTCGAAGCGGCCGTAACGAAAGCTGTGCAGGCCGCGCGTGGACAGGCTCGCTGATGTGTACTCGGACACTGCGCGATTGCGGCGCCAATCGGGGCTGCCCGACTGATATTGCGGATTGGGATGCGCTTCCTTCCGCGCCTCGATGACGAGCTGGCCGTCCTTCACGACGGCATTTTCTGGTTGGTACCACTGCTGTTCCTCGTTGCGAACAAACCCGCGCTCGTACGTCCAGTTGCGCGGGTCGGGCGCGCCGTTACTCGCGAACTCGTCCGCCCAGACGAGGGTGTAGCCGGCGGGCGCGGGGGACGACGGCGCGTGGTGCGCGCACGCGGATATCGCGACGACCACGGCGAGAAGCGATACACGGGCGAACAGCCGTCCAACGTTCATGAGGTGCCTCGGGAAGTGCGTGACCGAAAGCAGGGTAACGCGATCAGAACACGCGACGCTGCAGCCGCGCCACGTTGAACTTCGCGGTCTCCGCGATGGCCATGACGGTCATGACGCCCGCCTGCACCGGGTCGGTCACGACGAGGTCGGCGGCCGCCGGAACGCTGCCGGCCATGTTGAGGCTTACCACGAGCAGTCCCTGCGCGCGCACCTCGCGCACCGCGCGCTCGATGTCGCCCCCCATGATGGACCCCGCGAGCACGAGGGCACAGGCGCGCGGCAGCCGCGCGACGGCCCGGACCGCGTCCGCGAGCGGCTGCTCGCCCACGAGGGGAATGGTGTCTACGGAGATGCGCTCGCCGCGGATGTTGTGGCGGTCTGCCTCCGAGATGGCGCCAATCGCGACCTGACCCACCTGCGCTCCGCCGCCCATGATGATGATGCGCTTGCCGTAGACCTTGTCGAGCGTGTCGACGCGACTCAGCTCGAGCACCGCGGGCACGACACGCAGGTCGTCGAGCAGCGCAGCGGCGTCGCCCGTCAGGCTGATCTCGAAGTAGACGCGCGCCTCCGGCAACGCATGGCCCGCGATCTCGACGGACGCGATGTCGCCGCCATGACGCGCGATGACGCCGGTCATCTGGTGCAGCACGCCGGGGCCAGACGTGGCCCGGAGCAGGATGCCGATGCGTTCAGTCATGCTGTGACTCGCGAGGGGGCTACGACGCGCGCGACGCAGCCTTCGCGTCAGAATATCCCTGGACGCAGTTGGACACGAGCCGCTCGTACGCGGTGCGCAACACCCTGTCCGCGCTCCGGTCATACGCTGTGACGCCCTCGAATGCGCGCCCGATCGCGATCACCATGGCTTCAGGCGTCATGCGGGCACTGATCGCGTGGCGGCAGACGGCCTTCCTCGCGGCGACGAGACGAACGTCCTCCGGCGCACTGCCCCGGGATGAGGCATAGTAGTGAAGCGCCTGCGCAACCTGGGCGTGGAGCGCGGCCGGAAACTGCTCGGTGTGCATTCCGGAACATACAGACCTCCGCACCGTCCGCGTGAATCATGCAGCCGCGTGCGAGATGATGCCTGTCAAAGTCATATTCGGGACCCGTTGTTGCAGGTTGGTTCGGTTCCGCACGCTGTTTCCTCCTGCCAATGACCCTCATGCCAGACTCCATGCCCGCACATGATGTCCTCATGGGCTCGATAGGTCGGCTGCAAGTCATCCGTGCCTTGCTCGCGAGCCGGTCCTGGCCATCGCTCGCAGACCTGTCGCAGGCTGAACGCGACGTCGCCCTCAACGAGATGGCCCAGAGTGAATACCGCGCCGAAAGCAAGACCCACGGGCAGCCGTAGCGCCGTGGCAGCGCGCACGCAGGGAAAAGGGGAGCCATTGCGCAGGGGGTATGCGTGAGGGTGCCTCCCTCGCCCGCCGAGCAGCAACGGCTGACGGCACGGCTCGCCGAGATCCGCGCCGAAATCAGCGCACGCCTCCGGCCCGTGAATCGGGAAATGAGCACTGACTTGTTCAACGAGCTGATGGACCAGATGGCGATGGTGCAGCTGAACGGTGAGCTGCGCAACGCGGGTCGAGATGAGCAGGTCGAGACGCGCTCAGGTCAAACGGATCGGCGACGGGACCCCACAAGAACCGACGGGATGCCCTCGCCGAAGGCTGATCCGCCCAGCGAGTAAGGCGCGCATTGAGTGCCCGAACTCGTCGCACGTTGTCGAGAACGGCGCACCAATTCTATCCCCACAGTCCCAGTTGCGTAGCCCCCTTGCGTCTATGGGACTTTTCCGGTGTGCACTTTGTCTCCCCACCTCTAGCGGTCGTGGGCGCTCACGACCCATGCGCTAGCTTTCAGCATGGCTCAACGCGATAGCAGACACCACCACGCGAAGCGGCGGCGGCAGCTCGAAGTGCAGAACGCCAGCCGCGCGCAGAAGAACGACGAGCTCGCGGAGCGCGTCCCCCTGGCGGGCTATGAGGAGCTCTACGAGATCACGCGCACCGGCCGCGTCTTCTCGCGAACCACGCGCGCGGTGCTCGTGGGCGGATACCACCACAGCCCGTTTATCCGGATCACGGTGCGCGGCGCGGTCGTGACGCTCGCCAAGGACAAGGCCGTGGCCGACAGCTGGAAGGGCGCGCGCACCACTGACGCGTAGCGGACCGCGCCCTTCGTCGCGACGGGATCAGGCGCAAGGCGTCCTTCGGGAGATGATGCCGCTTCTAAGATCCTCTCCGCAGATGATTCGGAACCCTTTCGTACAATATCGAGTTTGTCACGAACAGAGACAAACGCAGCCCATTCTGTCGCTTCGTGTACCGAATGCGAGACGGTGCCGTAAAGCCGTTGCTTTCCATGCGTGTCTCCTACATCATCCACCCACGCCCATTGGTTGAGGTGGGTTGCGGCGCACCGCATCAGTCCATGCGGGCGCATTCGCACAGGTGGCCCTACGGTCGGGTCACGCATGTCTTGTTTCGCGGGAGCACTGTATGGAGCGCAAGCACTATCTGTTCGTAAGTGACTTCGACCAGACGCTGAGCTTCAATGATTCTGGTCACGTCCTCAGCGAGATGCTCGGCATCAACGACTTCCTCAGTCGCGTTGCCGGCCTCTCACAATTGAACCTCGTCCAATCCGGCGCCGAGCTGTCGTACCTGCTGCTGCACGATCCGCAGTTTCGTCGCGTGCGTCGTGAAGACCTCATCGAAGTCGGTCGTCGCATCCGCCTCAAGCGGAATATTGCCTTGCTGTCGCAGTTGCTCGCCAACGGGGTCGACGGTCATCGCTTCGACTTCTACGTCGTCTCGGCCGCACCGGAAGACGTCGTCAACTCGGCGCTCGCGGGCATCGTACCACCCGAACGCGTGATTGGCACGAAGTACCGCTACGACGACGTGACAGGTGAAATCTCATCCATCGTCAGCGTGCCGGCGGGGTTCGGCAAGGTGGCCGCGGTCAACGCCCTGCGCGAGCGGCTCGGCGTGCCGAGTGAGCGCGTGGTGTACGTGGGCGACGGAAGCTCCGACATCCACGTCATGCTGCACGTGAACCGTTCGGATGGGCTCACCATCGGTGCGTCAGAAGCGCGCCATATTGCGGCGCTCGCGCGCCGCACCGTCATGAGCGACGACGCACTGAGCGTTCTCGTGCCGGTCTTTGAGGAGCTGCTGGGTTACGATCGTCGGCGCATCCGCCACCTGTTCGAGCAGCACGGCGTGATCATCCAGGAATGGGATCGCGTGCGAACGGACTGGCTCACGCTGCGGCCGGGCGTCGAGCAGGCGCGCGTAGCTACAGGATGATGGGATGATAGGATGATAGGACGATAGGATGATAAGTCTTTCCTATCCTCCTATCCTCCTATCCTCCTATCCTCCTATCCTCCTTGCTACCGTCGTATCGCGCGGAGCTCCTCTTCCGTCCACGGTTTCTTCCGTCCGAGCGTAGCCCCGCGCACCTCGCCCACCTGGGCAGCGTCAATCGCGCTGGCGCTGTTGCCCCATGAATGCCGCACGTACGTGAGCACCGCCGCAATCTGGTCATTGGTGAGGGAGCTCCCGATGGGCGGCATGAGCATCGTGCCCTCCTTGCCGTGCAGCACAATGCGAATGACGCGCTCCGGAGTGCCGAGCGCCCACTCCGATCCCACGAGCGGCTTGGCAACATTGGCCAGGCCCGTACCGGCCACCTGATGACAGGCGGCACACGTTGTGAGGTACTGCTGGTGCCCTGTCTCGTAGCGCTTCAGCTCCACTGGCGTGAGCGGCACCGCGGGGGGAGTGTCGACCTTCTTGCCCGGCCATGTGAATGTCGACGCCACGTCCATCGCGCTTGAACGGAGCGCCGAGTCGCGATTGCTCGCGGCGGCGAGGATCCATGCGGGCGGCGCACTCAGCGTGGTGAGGTTGCCGCCACCGAATCGGCCGCGACCTCGTGGGCGTCGCGCGCCGGTGAGCACCGCTACTCGCTGCCACTGCGGAACGGACGCGCCCTCGACCAGCGCCAGTGCGCGTTCGACGTTGGCCGCGTTGTGCGAGGCGATGATCGCGCGAGTCAGCGCGCTCACCACCGGCGCGCTGGCGGGCGCAACCTTCGCCGCCGGTGCGAGCAGCCGTTCGAGAAACGCGAGCTCGCGACCCGCAAGTGAAGTCACGATCATGTCGGCAACGACGGGGTCGCTTCCACTCTGCTCGGCGACGACGACCAAGGCCTCCTCGCGACGCGACGCTGGCAATTCGCCGAGTGACGCGGCGAGCTGTTGCCGCACCGCAGGCGCATGATCCACCGCGAGCCGCATCACCGCATCGCGCATCGCGGCATCGTCGGCCGCGAGCATTGGTTCGGCAACGCGGATGGCTGCCGCACGCACGGCCGGTGACTTGTCCGCGAGCGCGACGTCGATCGTCGCTCTATCTGCGGCATGCAGGCCATCGAGCGTCCAGAGTGCATGGAGCCGTGCGCGCGGATCGGTGTGGGTCCGCGCCATGATGCGCAGCGCGGGCGCGACGGAGGAATCACGTCGCTCGACGATCAGCCGCTGCGCCGTGATACGCCACCAGCCGTTGGGATGCGCGAGCACCGGGACGAGTTGCGCAGCCGTCTTGCTCGACAGGTGAGGCACCTCGGCCGGCGTTGACGCCGTGGAGTTGTGCACGACGCGCCAGATGCGTCCCAGCCCAATCGGCTGCTCCATGCCCCGCTCGATGATCTTCTGCTCGAGATAGCCCGTGATGAACACGCGGTGCTGGATGATGCCCCTGTACATGTCAACGATGTACATCGTGCCGTCGGGCGCGGTGGTGATGTTCGTGGGCCGGAAGCGTTCGTCGGTGGACGTGAGGAACTCGCGCTTGTCGTAGGCGGACTTCGCTGTCGGAATGCCGGTCGGGTGGTCCTGCACGAGCAAGTGACCGACCATGTTGCCCGCCGGCTCCATCACGAAGACGCCTTTTTTCAGCTCCGCGGGCAGTCGATCGCCTACAAACGCTGTCGGTGCACCGGCCGAGGTGTAGTGTGCCAGCGTGCTGTCGGCGCGCATGGTCTCCTCGCGATAACCACGGTTTACCGCGGGCGTCTTGTGCGCCGGATAGACCGCGACGTTCGGCGTGAGCTGCTCGTAGACGCCGCGTGGCGTAGGCAGGTCGGGATTTCGCATGGCATAGTGCGATGACACGAGATCGGCGCGCAGCGGATCCTCATTGCTGTTGCGGTAGATGCGCCCCGTTTCATCCTGAGAGAGACCCCACTGTCCTTCGTCGGGCGTCTTGCGATACGTGATCCTGCCGTCGTCGCCCACGCGGAATTGGCCACCATAGTTCGCGTTGTGAATCCAGTTGTCGATGCCCCACATGAGGCCATTCGGCAGGTGTTCCGGATTGCCGGTGCCGCCATAGTCCTTGCGGATCAATTCCTTCGTGTCGGCGCGAAGGTCACCGGTGGTGTCGCGCACGAGCCAGAGGTTCGGCGGCGCGGCCACGAGGACACCGTGCTGCAGCACCTTGACGGCGCGCGGCAACACGAGGCTGTCCATGAAAACGGTGGACTTGTCCATCTTGCCATCGCCGTTCGTGTCCTCGAGCACCACGATGCGCCCGACGGGCTGGTCTTCGCCCGTACCCTGGAGGTTGGGCATGAAGCCGCGCATCTCGACGACGTACATGCGTCCGTCGGCATCGAAGTCGACCGCGACGGGGTCCTGCACGAGCGGCTCCGAGGCGACGAGCTCCATGTGATAGCCTGGCACCATATGAAACAGCTTCTGCTCGGCCTCGGCCGTGTGCACCGGTGTCACCGCCTTCGAGGGCGCGGTGTCGCGCTGCGCCGGTGCCGAGCTGGTGTCGGTCGGTGCGACCGCTGACGCGAATACCCGCGCCGCCGAGTGGTAGAGACGGCTGGAGGCGGTGATGTAGGCCGTGGCTGATGATGCTTCAGCTGGCGCGACGCGACAGGCAGGGAGGAAGAGGAGGGCCAGCGCGGCCGACCCCAACTGCGCGATCGAGCGCGCCGAGTATGGAAAAGACGTCATTCCTGGAGGAAGCGGTGTAGGGTACGCGGGCGTACGGGCAGGCAGGAACTCGGCCTGCCGCTGTACACCGATACTGTATTCACGTGCCATTCGTTGAGCTACCATTGCGAACGGACCGAAAGAAGTGCTGGGCGCCAGCCCTCAGCACGTTAGCTTGGCGGCGGCGCTTTGCGTGCGGTCCCTCGTCCCTCGTGCGAACGGCAACGCTCCGTGATGCCGCGCCGCGCAATATCTTCGATTGCCACAGCGCGATCCCTTCGTGGAGCTCCCGTGACAACCCTGGAACTCATCGCCGCCCTCGTGGGTGCGATCAGCGTCTACCTCAGCGTTCGCCAGAACATCTGGAGCTGGCCCACCGGCATCGTCAACGTCGTGCTGTATACGCTCGTGTTTTACGACGCGAAGCTCTACGCCGACATGGGGCTCCAGGTGATCTATGCGGTGCTCTCCGTCTACGGCTGGTACGAGTGGCTGCACGGCGGCGAGAACAAGACGGAGCTGCACGTCACCCGCACGAGCAGAAAGGTCGGCCTCGTTCTTGTGCTCATCGCACTGACCGGGGCAGGCGCCCTCGGCCTCGTCCTGCGCGGAGCCACCGACGCTGCCCTCCCGTTCATGGACTCCTTCCTCTCCAGCACGAGCCTCATCGCGCAGTGGATGATGACGAAGAAGAAGCTGGAGAACTGGATCGTGTGGATCGCGGTCGATGTGCTGTACGTCGGCATGTTTGTTTTCAAGCATCTCTACCTCACGTCCGCGCTCTACGCCGTGTTCCTGGTGCTGGCCACGCGGGGCTATATCGATTGGCGTCGTTCGCTGACGTCCGAACTCCAGACCGCGACCTGACCGATGTCGCACCCCACGCTCTCTGACGCCGACGAGCACACCCGCCTGGTCCGCATCTGTATCACTGGACCGGAGTGCACCGGCAAGACGACGCTCGCGCATCGCCTCGCCGCCCAGTTCAGCGGCGAGCATGTTCCCGAAGCGGCGCGGCTGTATGCGGAGCGCGCGAATCGCGAGCTGAGGGTGACTGACGTCGAGCTGATCGCCGCCGAGCACATCACGATGGCCGACGATGCGGCCCGCCGCGTGATCGACCGCGGCGGCAGAGCGCTCTTCCTCGACACCGATCTCGTCAGCACCATCGTGTACGGCGCTGACTACTACGACTTCTCATCCCCGTGGATCGAAGCGGAGGAGCGCCGCCGTCGCGCGAACCTCTATCTGCTGTGCGACACGGACGTGCCCTGGGTGAGCGATGGCGTCCGCGATCGTCCCCAGGATCGCGAAGCGATGTTCGGCCTCTTCGCTGCCGCGCTCGCCGCTCGCCAGGCGCACGTGGTGGTCGTGCGCGGCGGGTGGGACGAACGCTGGCAGATCGCCGTTACCGCATGCCAGGCACTGCTGGCCGCCCGCTGAAGGCATTGGCCGAGCGCCCCAGCAATTTCAGAACGCGACCCTCGCATTCACCGTGATGTTCCTCGGCGCCAGCACGTAGTAGTACGGCTCCTCGCCGGGCGGGGCGCCGCTCGAGCTCGTGGCCGGACCTGCGCCGGGGTAGCCGCCCGTGTAAACGCGCCGGTCGAACAGGTTGCGCACCTGCACGAGCAGTGACTGTCCCGCTACCCTGAACGTCGCACCGGCATCGGCGTACCACGCGCTCGGCACCACGAACTCCGGGTCGTTCGTGTTCGTGAGCATCATGCGCGACACGTAGCGTCCGTCGACGTCGAGTGACAGCCACGATGCCAGCTCCGACCGGATGCCCTGGTTGCTCACGAACTTCGGTGTCAGGAGCGGCGTGACGTTGCGGTAAACGACATTTGTCGACTCATCCGCATACTCCGCGATGTTGGCGTCAGTGATCGACACGTTGCCGACCAACGCCAGCGACGGCCGCAATTGCCAGGTGAGATCACCCTCGAAACCGCGTCGCGTGCTTCGGTCGACATTCTTGCGCAGCTCGTATCCCAGCTCGCTGATCGCGCCGATCGCCGCGATCTCATTGTGGAACCGCATGAGAAAGAGATTGGCCTGGGCGCGCACCGCTGAGCGGTGAAAGGTGACGCCAGTTTCCAGGTCGTACACCGTCTCGGGATGTACCCGGTCGAGTGGCAGAACCGAACGCGCCGTTACGCTATCGACATCGTCGGCACCCGCGAACATGTCCGAACGTGTGGGCTCACGTCCGTTCATGCCCGCGCTCGCGTATGCGCTGACGCCCTGCGCGACGGCCACACTCACGCCGGCCTTTGGGTTCACGAACCGGAAGCTCACCGAGGCGGGTTGAACGCCAGAACCGGCAGTGGGGTCGTAGCGGAACTGCACGAGTCGAAGCTGGACGTCACCGGAATACGAGACCGCGCCAGACGTCACCGAGCCCTTTACGAACGCGCTCTGCTCACCCTTGTATCCGGTATTGTCGTAGTACCGCGTAACGAGCTCGGGGCGCTGCGTCTGCCAGTGTTCACGCGCGTAGCGCGCAACGTTCACTCCCATGGACGCCGACGAGGACACGCCCTGCCAGTCGAGCGCGCTCGTGAGCCCACCCCACCGCGAGTGCAGGAGATAGTGATAGGCGTCGTCCACACCGGTGGCCGGATAGTCGTACCAGCCGCCGGCGTCGAAGCCGTACGCCGTCGTGGCGACGCTCGCCTTCGGCGACAGCGCATGCGTCCACGCAAGGCTCAGCAGGTCCTGGTGAAAGCGATCGCCGACCGCCAACTCCGGCGTATTTCCGAACGGGTTATCCCGCGGCAAGGTGTCGAGTACCGACAAGGGAGATGCGTAGTACGCCTGCTGGTTCGACGAGAGTCCGGCCAGCAACGAGAGCTTGATGATGTCCGATGACCCGAACCATCCAGCACTCGCAAACGTGCTGCGCGAACTGTTCCCCGAGTTGTAGCGGTAACCGTCGGTATGCTGCGCGGACGCGCGGACATACGCCGCGAAGCCGCCGGGCAACAATCCCGTCTGGTACACCGCGCTGCCACGCTTGCTGTTGTACGAGCCCGCCGTGAGCTGCACCTCCGCGCCGCGGTTCACGACCGCAATTGGAACCGACTCGAAGTTCACCGAGCCCGCATACGACGCCGTGCCATGCGACGACGAGCCAACCCCGCGCTGCACCTGCACCGAGGCGATGCTATTCGCGAAGTCGGGAAAGTTCGAGAAGTAGAGGGACTGATCCTCGGGCTCGTTCAGCGGAATGCCGTCGAGTGTGAGGTTGATGCGCGTCTGGTCCATGCCGCGCAGGCGCATGTACGAATAGTTCGACCCCGATCCGCTCTCGGAATACGCCGTGATGCCGGGCGCCGATTGCAGCAGGATGGGTGTCTCCTGCCCGACGTATCTCCGCTGAATCTCCGCGCGATCGATCGTCTTCGCCGAGATGGGTGCGGACGGACTGCGGATGGCGTTGACCTGGACGCCTTCGAGGCGCTGCGCGCGTCGCACCTTCGCCGAGTCGGCGGCGACTGAGTCAGCGTGCGTGCGGAGCGTGTCGGATGTCGACGTCGCCTGCGGCGCGGCGGTCACGAGGAGAACGAGGGTGAGTCCAAGCACTGTATGCTCCGGTGTCGCGTGAATCAGCGAAGGGAGCAGGGGAGGAAGCGATGCCAATGCGAGCCACGTGGCTCGCGCTTCCAGGTCCCAGTGACGCTCCCTTCGCTGGAATTACCCAGATCAGGTTCGACGGGTGTGATCTCAGCCCGCGTCCGATGTTCTGGACGAAGGCACCCCGTGCCACTGTTCGTATGATAATGCAGTTGCGGTCGCGCGCCAACGAACCGTTTGGCCGGATCGCCTCTAGCCGTGCGATCGACGCCTGCGTACAGCCGATCTATGACGCCGCTCGATGCCAATAATCACGCGCGCATCGCAGAGCTAACTCGCCCCAGCACCTCGGCGCGCCTTCGGAATGACGTCTGCCACCGCCTGCCTGAGATAGTCGCCAACGGGCTTGTCACCGCCAGGCTCCCAGCCGGCGGCGAGCTCGGAGAGATGCGCACGTCGTGCAGTCGTCAGCGTGTCCATCACGTCACAGCCTGCTGCGGTCAGCTCGTAGCGTCGCGCGTGCGATTCATCAGCTGCCGAGGTGCGCACGAGGTCGCGGGCGCCCAGCTCATCGAGCGCTGCGCTCACCCGTTCCCCAGGAAGGTCGCGCTCGCGGCCGATGTCGAATGGACTGCGCCCGGCGTCGCGCTCGATCCGCACGAGCAGCCACGCCGCAAGCGCGGAGAGCGATTCCCCCGCCCGCTCCACGATCCGCTCGATGTGCTGCCGCTGCACCGCCCGATCGTCCAGCGACCGCAACGCGTCGGCGAGCTGCGCCTCGGCGCTTGCCTCGTCGTCGGGGCGCGCGAACGCCTCGCCCATCTCGCTGCCCGCGTCCGCCGCCGATGCAGCCGCCGTCGCGCGCAGCGGCCGCTCGGGCATCAACCACGTGAGCACGAAACCAATGGCGCACACCGTTGCCGCCACGAGGAAAACCGTGTTCAGCGCGCCGGTGAACGCCATCCCGTACGCGGTGCGCGCGGCGACTGACAAACCCGCGAGTGTCTGCGTCGTCATGTGCGATGCCCCTCCCGTGGACGCTTGGTCCGGAAGGGCAATCGCCAGGTTGTGCGACAACCGACTCGCGAACACCGCGCCGAGGATGGCCGTGCCGAGCGAGCCGCCAATCAGTCGGAAGAGCGTCGCACCTGATGTCGCCACGCCGAGATCCTTGAAGTCAACGGCGTTCTGCACGGCGATCACGAGCACCTGCATCACCATGCCGAGCCCCACGCCGAGCATCAGGATGAACAGCGACGTCAGGACCTGGCTCGTGCTCAGCGACAGGCGCGAGAGAAGAAACAGCGCCGCGGTCATGACGGCAGTGCCGATGACCGGAAAGATCTTGTAGCGGCCCGTCCGGCTGATCAGCTGTCCCGAGATGATCGACAGCGTGAGCATCCCGCCCATCATGGGCAGCATCTGCATGCCCGATGCGGTGGGACTCACGCCTTTCACGACCTGAAGGAAGACCGGGAAATAGGTGATGGAGCCAAAGAGCGCGAATCCCACGATCAACCCGACCGCTGACGTGATCGCGAACGCAGGCTCCGCGAAGAGCCGCGGTGGCAGCACAGGTTCCACCGCGCGATGCTCCACCGCGATGAAGCCGGCGAGCGCGAGTGCCGCGACGGCGATCATGCCGAGCATCGAGGGCGACGTCCACGCATACGTCCCACCGCCGAGGTCCGCGATGAGCGTCAACGCGCTGAGGACTACCGCCAGCAGCGCCGATCCCGCGTAGTCGATCGTGTGTGCCCGGCGCTCTGCGCGCGCGGGAAGCGTCGCGGCCAGCACCACCAGGGCAACAACGCCGAGCGGCAGGTTGACGTAGAAGATCCAGCGCCAGGAGAGATGCGTGGTGAAGAAGCCACCGAGCAGCGGTCCGGCGATGCTTGCGAGCCCGTACACCGCGCCGAAGAGCCCCTGATAGCGACCGCGATCACGCGGCGGAACGATCTCTCCCACGACGGCCTGCGTAGTAACCATCAGGCCACCGCCGCCGAGCCCCTGCACAAACCGGAAGGCGATGAGCTGCGTCATCGACTGGCTCAATCCGCACAGGGCTGAGCCCGCGAGGAAGACGATCACACCAGTCTGCAGCACCACCTTGCGTCCGAAGAGATCTCCGAGCTTGCCGTAGATCGGCGTAACGATCGTCTGGGCGAGCAGGTAGCTGGTGACCACCCACGCGAGGTGTTCCAGCCCACCGAGATCACCGACGATGGTGGGGAGTGCGGTGGAGACGATGGTCGAATCCAGCGCCGCGAGCAGCATCACCAGGAGCAGGCCGCTGAAGACGACCAACACCTGCCGATGCGTGAGGGTAGGCTCCATTGTCATCCCTTGGTAAGGTCGCGCGCATAACTTTTACCACATCCACGGGCAGTCGCGGCCCCGATCTGATCCTGCCCTGCGTATCCCAGACATTTTGAGGTTGGCATGACCCGTACCTCCGTACTCGCGCACGCTGCGCTCTTTGCCGCCGCCGTGGCGCTTCCGGCCGCTGCCGGCGCACAGAACTTCAAGGTCGAGAAGTGGAACATCGGTGGGGAAGGTGGAACCGACTACGTAACGGCGGAGCCAGGCACAGGCCGCGTGTTCGTCTCCCGCGGCACGCACGTGATGGTGGTCGACGGCGCCACGGGCAAGGTACTCGGCGACATTCAGAACACGCCGCGCGTGCACGGCGTCGGCATTGCACCGAAGTGGAACCACGGCTTCACCACGAACGGCGGCGATTCGACCGTCACCATGTTCGACCTCAAGACCTTCGCGGTCATCAAGCAGATTCCGGTGAAGGTCGGCGGACTCGATGGCATCATGTACGATGATGCCGCGGACCGTATCATCCTCACGAACCACAGCAGGCCCGGTACGGCCGTCGCGATCAATCCCAACTCAGGCGACATCACCGGCACCGCCGAGCTGGAGGACAATGCGCCCGAGGGCGCCGCTGCTGATGGAAAGGGGCGCATCTTCGTGAACAACGAAGGCAAGAACACCATCCAGGTGATCGACGCGAAGTCCATGCGGGCCACCGCGTCGTGGCCGATCGCTCCGTGCGACGGTCCCACCGGCATTGCCTTTGACCGCGCGAGCAATCGGATCTTCTCGGGCTGTGGCAAGACGTCGGTCGTCGTCGATGCGGCCACCGGCAAGGTCGTCGCGCAGATCACGAATGGCGATCGCGTCGATGCCCTCGGCTACGATGCCTCACAGAAGCTCATCTACATCCCGTCGGGCGCCGGCACGGGCACGGTGACGGTCGTCCACCAGGACGGTCCGGACAAGTACACGGTCGTCGCGAATGTCCCCACGGTTGCGGGCGCGAAGACAATCGCGGTGGACGCCATCACACATCGGGCCTACCTCTTCCAGCCCGAGCGCGGCCCGTCCACGCCGGCACCTGCGGGCACGCGAGGGACACCTGGCCCGATCATCGGCGCCTGGTTCATCACGATCACCCACTGATCGCGAAGCATTTGCCTGAAGGCGCCCGGGCCTC
>JALYVY010000007.1 GCA_030852985.1 Gemmatimonadota bacterium
CACGTACACCGACTGCGCCACGCACTGTCCCTGGTCGCCAGCGTGGCATGCCGCATCCGCAATTGGCACTTCCTGGATCATGCCCGCGGCGATGACCATGAGGTATGGTGCGATCGGCCGTGATTCGCGCCACCGCGTTTCCGTCATCGGTGTGCCGCGCACGTCGACGGTTTTTCGCGAAACGAGCGATCCATTTGCCACGACGGTGCGTGCCGGTGGCGCGAGCACCGTCCACGAGACGGTAGCCTTGTCGCTCGGATGATCGACGGTGGGAAGCCACTGGTGCGTGCGGTTCGGCCAGTTGTCCCCGTACCACGTCCATCGGCCAGCGGCGTCTTTTCGCACGATGAGGCCATCGGTCACGAGGCCGTCATACAGGACCCGGACGCGCACACTGTCGCCCGTCGGCGACAATGGGATTTCAATCCGCCCCTCCTTGTGCGTGACCGCAACCACACGCTCGTTCACGGTGACGCGGCGGACGTCGAGTGCATCGACGAGGTCGAGCCGAAATACCGTCACCCCCGGGCGGCGGCGGAGCGTTACGGTGGCGTCACCGCGGAGAAAGGAGCCGGTGTCCGGAAGTTCGAGCGTGAATGCGTAATCCTGGATGTCGATGCCAGGCTCGTACGTGGGCGCAGCGCTGACGCGAGCCGCAACTCCCTGCGCGCTAGCGTTGCAACCGACCAGCGCGGCGACGGCCAGCGCGCAGAGGAGATGCTCCAGACGTGTGTCGCGAGTCAATGCGTAACGCGATAGATCGAGCCCGTTTGATCGTCCGATACCAGGACGCTTCCATCCGCAGCAACGAGGATGTCCACCGGACGACCCCACCGCTTGCCGCTCGCGTCCTGCCAACCCGTGATGAAGTCCTCGGCGCCCGTTGGCTTGCCGTCCGCGACATGCACGCGAATCACCTTCGCACCAGTTGGCGTCGTGCGGTTCCACGAACCGTGAAAGGCCACGAGCAGGTCACCGCGATAATCGGCGGGGAATGACGTGGCGCCAGCGAGAAAGCTGATGCCCAGCGGAGCCGAGTGTGCCTGCATCTTCAGGGCGGGTGGGACCGTTGACGCGCAGCGCGCTACGTCATGATATTCGGGATTCGGGACACGATCGCCGTAGCAGTACGGCCAACCGTAGTCTCCGCCATCGACGAGGATGTTCAATTCTTCGGGTGGAAGATTCTCGTGGTCCGGCGTGAGGTTGTCGCGCTCATTCTGCGATGCCCAGACGGCGCCCGTAATCGGGTTGACCGCGAGGCCCACCGGATTCCGGAGCCCGCTCGAATAGACGCGCTTCCCCGTGCCATCCTCGTTGAACCGCAGCACCGCCGCGCGCTCCGGCGTGGTTTCCACGCAGAGGTTGCACGACGATCCCACCGACACGTACATCGCGCTGTCCTTGCCGAACACGATGGTGCGCGACCAGTGCCCGCCGCCGCCGGGATAGTTGTTCACGTAGGCTGGCGTCCCAGTCGCAACCATGTTGGCGCCGAGCGTGACGCGAACCACGCCGTCTGTATTCGCGACGTAGAGCGCGCCTTTGTGGAACGCGAGCCCGTGGGGCTGCTTCAAGCCGGTGACGACAACACTCATCGAATCGGCCACGCCATCATGGTTGGCATCCGCAAGCCGGACGATACGACCCTTTTGCGGTTGGCTCGCATAGACGGCACCGTCGGGACCGACCGTCATGAACCGGACGCCCTCAACGTTCTGCGCGTAGTAGCTCACCTTGAAGCCTGCCGGTACGCGCAGCTTCTCTTCGAGCGCTGTCACCGTGCCGGCGGTATCGCGCGCGATGTCGCTGGACGCGTGTGCGCCGGCATCCTTTACCGAACTGCAACCGTTGACCGCCAGCATCAACGCGGGCACCGCTAGTAAGAATCGCATGATCCTGCTCCTTGATTGGTTCGCGAGGCTCGTCGGCACGCGTGGCGCGCAATGGTCAGATGCCGCCCAGCCTCGAAATGTCGCCTTGCATCACCGTCCGAACAATCTCCCCAGTACGCCGCTGTCAGAGCTCTTGCCGTTGATGGCGCCAGAAAGCGCCGTGGCAAACTCGGGCGCGGAATTGTAGCGATCGTCGGGCGTGCGCTGCATCGACTTCGTGAGCACCTTCTCCACTGCCTCGGCAAAGTCGAGCTCCGGGCGCGCCTGGCGGAGCGGTACCGGCTCGCTGCGCAACCGCGCAATCATCATCTCCTGCTGCGTCCGTCCGGTGAACGGCAGCTTTCCCGTGAGCCTTTCGTACGTCATGAGGCCAAGCGAGTAGACGTCGGTGCGCGGGTCCAATGGCTTGCCGCGCAACTGTTCCGGACTCATGAACTCCGGCGTGCCGAGGATGATGCCGGTCGCCGTCAGTTTCTGCAGCTCGGCGTCGGCGCGGCGCTCCTTCGCCAAGCCGAAGTCCATCACGACGGCGCGTTCGGCGCCGTCTTCCGACTTGCAGATCATGATGTTTTCGGGCTTCAGGTCCCGATGCACGATCTTGAGCTCGTGCGCGACATGGAGACCCGCCGCGATCTCGCTGACAAATCGGGCCACCTCCGCGGGTGCGAGCGTTCCCTTGCGGTTGTTGCGGTCGCTGAGGATCTCGCCTTCGACGAACGGCATCACGACGTAGACGAGGCCTTCCTGCGTTTCACCCATGCGGATGATGTGGCAGACGTTCGGATGCGCGAGGCGCATGCCGAGGCTCGCTTCGCGCTTGAGTCGCTGCATGGCATTCTGGTCGTTCGACAGCGCCTGCGACAACACCTTGATCGCATAGCGGTCGCTGGTCGCGGTATCGGTGGCGAGATAGACGAACGACATGCCGCCTTCCCCGACCTTGCGCACGATCTTGTAGCGTCCGTCGAGCACCTGGTCGACGAGATCCATCGGGCTCGCCGGCTTCGGGGGCTCGGCGCGTCCCATCGCGGTGCCGCGGGCGGGTGTCGGTACGGAGACCTGTGACCCTGGCGCGCCCATGACTGGCGCGGGCGATCCCGGCATCGGGATCAGCTTCGACCCGTCCTTGGTACAGAAACGGGCTTCATCGGCGTACTGCGTGCCGCAGGCCGGACAGCGATTCATGTCTGCTCGTTCGAGAGAAGTGCGACGAGTCCTTCCCACTCGATGTTACCACCACTCAACACAGCGACGGTCTTTCCCACCGGCGTAACGGCACCCTCGAGCAGCGCCGCGATCGTGATGGCGCCGCTCGGCTCCGTGACGAGCTTCATGCGGTCGAGGAGGAGGCGCATGGCCCGTCGCAGCGCGGCATCGTCCACGCGCACGACGTCATCGAGGTAGGCCTCGTGGTGCGCGAAGGTGATGCTGCCGATTTCCGCGGCCAGCAATCCGTCGGCGAGGCCGCCCGCCGATGGTATTCGCACCGGCCGTCCCGCCTCACGTGCCTTCGACAGCTTCGGTGCGGTCGTCGGCTCGACTCCGATGACTCGCGCGTTGGGAGCGCGAAGCTTGATCGCCGTGGCGACGCCCGCACTGAGCCCGCCTCCGCCAACGGGGACGAGCACGGTGCCGACGTCGTGCAGGTCATCGGCGATCTCGAGTCCCGCCGTCCCCTGTCCGGCAATGATCCACGCGTGGTCGTACGGCGGCACCATGGTGAAGCCCTCGTCACGAACCATCTCGAGCGCGCGTTCGTAGCGATCGTGCGTGGTCGTACCCGCGAGCTCCACGCGGGCACCGAGGCGTTCCGCGCCCCCGCGCTTTGCGGCGGTGACGGTGGTGGGCATCACCACGATGGCGTTGCATCCGAACAGTTTCGCGGCCAGCGCCACCGCCTGCGCGTGATTGCCCGACGAAGGTGCGATCACGCCACGAGCGCGCTCGTCCGGCGTGAGCTGCGCGAGGAAATTATACGCCCCGCGAAACTTGAAGGCGCCTCCACGCTGCAGCATCTCCGGCTTGATCCAAACGGGCAGGCCAAGTGCTTCCGACAGTGTGTCGACGGGCAGCAGGGGTGTACGAACGGCAACCGGTGCAATCCTCTCCGCGGCTGCCGTGAGGTCGTTCAATGTGATGAGTTCCGTCAAGACAGCTCCGGTCATGCGAAGACGCGATTGCGGCCGCCGCTCTTCGCCTTGTACAGCGAGCGATCGGCCTCCTGCAGGAGCGTCTCCGGCGAATTGGGATCGTTCCCTCGCGCGAGCGCGACACCGACAGAGACAGTGAGACGAATGACCTCTGTGTCCTCCCCAAACGCAAATTCGTCCACCTTGCGACGCAGGCGCTCGGCGAATGTGAGCGCGCCTTCCCAACCGGTGTCGGGAAGGACGATCACGAACTCGTCGCCGCCAAGCCGAGCGACCGCGTCGGTGTCGCGCGCGGTCGCCTTCATGATGCCCGCCAGTTCCTGAAGAACGACATCACCGAAAGGATGTCCACGCGTGTCATTGATCTGCTTGAAGTGATCCATGTCGATGGCGAGGACGGCCAGCGTGGAGCTCCTGCGCGTCGCCTGACGCCACTCTGCGCGCAGCCGACTCTCGAGCGCGCGTCGATTGAGGCAGCCGGTGAGCGGGTCGGTACCGATCTGCTCGGCCAGGCGCGATCGCATGGCTTCGAAGCTGCGCGCGAGAAGAGTGAGGTCATCTGGACGCTTGTCCACGCCCAACGCGAAGGAGGGCGTGATGTCGCCATCTTCCACGAGCTTGCAGAACAGGCGCAGCCGGTTCATGCGCTCGCGGAAATTTCCATACGCCGTGATGACGACCGTGCTGACCATGCCGAACACGCCGAGGCTGTACAGCAGGTGCGGCAACAATGGACGCAACGTTACAGAGTTCGGCGACACATACGTGGTGCACAGGTACGCCAGCGAGGCGAGGAGTGCCGCGTACGTTCCCAGCCGGCGACCGAAGTAGAACACCGCCAGTTGCACCACGAGCGAAGCGCCGATGAGGATCCTTCCCATCTCCGCGGGCGATCCGCTCAACCACACCAACATCGAGAGTGCAGCGATGTCCGCCGTCACGAGGAGTGCCGGGAGCCGGTGCTCGTGAATGACTTCCGCGCGTCGGATGAGCTCCGCCGTGATCGCAACGCATGCGAGATACGCCACGGACGTCAGCACGATGCCCTGAAGCATGACGGTCCGCGGGCCGGCGCCGAAAATGAGCGCGAGCAACGCGAGCGCAATGAGCGCGATGTACCGCACCCAACGCTGCCAGAGCATCGCGTCGCGGACGAGCACCTCGCGGTCGTGGCGCAACGCATCGACGAGCTCCGGCGTCGCCGACGGCAGCTCGAGCGTGGTGCCGACCAGCGTGGTCGTCAGGAGACTTTCGTCGAGATCGGCGGGCCAGCTCACAACGCGATGCCAGACTGGGTGCGAGGAATTCGCTAAGGTAGCGGCCGCCGAGGGGAACGGAAAGACAAAATGCACCCTACGCCGGCAGTGGCACCTTTTCGCCGAGGAGCTCGATGGCCACACGGTAGAGACTCGAGCGGCGTTCCGCGCGCTCGCGCATGTGGGTGAGATACCGGACCGTGAGCTCGATTCCACCGACGATGGGCTTGATGTTGATCGCAGGTGCGGCGCCGAGGGTGCCCGTCCGCGGCGCCCCCGTGTTTCGCTTGTTTTCGCGTTGCGCGCGCTCAGCGCCCGCGGCGTTCTCCGCATCGACGTGCTTCTGGAGCGCATCGACAACGGGGTACGGATCCCGACCCGCTGGCACGACGATCCTGACCTCGTCCCAGAGCCACTGCCCGGATGTGGTAAAGTTGAAGTAGTGTCGCTCAATCGCGAAGCTGTTCGTGAAGGTCACGCGCCGGCCCGTGGGATGCCCGGAGTCCGTCCAGTTGCCTGTCTCGAGCAGCACCGTGTGGAACATGCCGAGCTCCACCACCTCGCCGGTGACGCCGTTGACCTCGATCAGGTCGCCGATGCCGATACCGTCCTTGCCGAGCAGCACGAACCACCCGAAGAAGCTGACGATGAAGTCCTTCATCGCGACTGTAAGGCCCGCACCGGCGAGGCCCAGCACCGTCCCGAGGTTGCTGGGGCGGCCGAAGACCACCAGCAGCACCAGCAGTACACCAATGACCTGGAGCGCGACGCGGACGACCATGCAAAGCGTCTGCGTACGGCGGCGGTCGGTGGAAATGGTGCGGAGCACGTGCTCGATGTAAGCGTCCACCAGCACGCCCACGAGCACGATGGTGAGGATGATCGCGATTGCACGGAGCAGGTGGTTGATCTCCTCTCGCTGCTGGTCGTGCACGATCGTCGTCCAGCCGAGGAACACGGCCGACAGCTCGCGCTGGTTCGCGACGTGCTGGTCGAGCCGGCCGCGCGTCTTCTGCTCCGCGGCGCGCCGACGCGTGATACGAAGCAGCTCGGCCGAGGAATCATGTGCGAGACCCGCCGCCGTCGCGCTCGACCGGGGGGGCGCTCCACCGGCGGAATCCAGGTCGGACGGTGCATCTCGCCCGGGCGCGTGCTCGAGCGAGTCGTGCTGCCGGGCAAAGACAGTCGCCGCGGAATCGGTCGCGAATCGTGCGGAAGCCAGCAGTAGCACCTTCTGGTGCAATTCGCCCCAGCGGCCCAGGTGGCCGATGAACCCGCGCGGTTGGAGCGAAGGAATGGTCGTGATGTGCGTGCTATCCGCGATCTTGGAGGCTTCCTGATGTTCCTCGATGATGGCCTGCACGCGGCCCTGCGCGTCGCCACCTGCACGGGTGAGGTCCTGCGATGCGTCGTCCACTTCGTCCTGGTCGAGCTCCGCGCGAGCGCGCGCCAGTGCGAGCCGGTCGCTGATGGCGCTTTTCTCCAACGCAGTGGCGGTGGACTCCGCATGCGCAAGCTCGGTGACGCGCCGCTGGTCCGCTTCGAGGCCGCCGCGTGATTCCTCGAGTCGAGCCTGAATGGCGCGCACCTCAGGCGTGATGGCCCGCACCTGGCGCGCCGACGCCCGCACGGCGTCCGCGAACGCGAGATCCATCTCCTTGTCGCCGAGCCGGAACGCATCCTGCGCGACCGAGCTCTCGTCGATCGTGAGAGGCAGGCGAAGCAGGCCGCGCACGAGGTCGAGCGAGTGTTGATCCGCGATGGGGCCGGTCGCACCCGCAATGTTTCCGGCGACGCGCGTGCCTGGGCGACTGGTTGCCCACAGGCCGTAGCTCACAGCGGCCAGCATCAGCATCAGGATCATGACGACGATGCCCTGCCGAGATCTCATGAGGTTCCGGTTCGGCAGGGCTGTGCGGTGACGTGGACCGAGCGAGGGCTCGACAAGTGAGGCCTATTCCTCTGCCGTGTCCGGACCATCCTCCTCGCCGCCCTCGTCGCCCTCGTCGCCTTCGCCCTCTTCTTCCGGGACGACGCGCGCGACGGCCATGACGAGATCCTTGTCGTCGAGATTCACGAGCTTTACGCCCTGTGTGTTGCGACCGGCGACGCGAATGCCCTTCACCGGCATGCGGATGAGGATGCCCTGCTTGGTCATCAGCATCAGCTCGTCCTCGGGCAATACCTCCATGATGGATACCGCATCGCCCGTCTTGTCGGTGCGGTGGATGGTGATGATGCCCTTGCCGCCGCGGCGCTGCACGCGATAGTCGTCGATGGGCGAGCACTTGCCGATGCCCTTTTCGGCGACGACGAGCAGTGTCGCTTCGCGCTTGATGACCACCATGCCGATGACGACGTCGCGTGCGCCGAGCGCGATGCCCTTCACGCCCGTGGTGTCGCGGCCCATTTCGCGGACGTCCATCTCGTGGAAGCGGATGGAAAGTCCGTGGCGCGTGGCGAGCACGATGTCGTTCGTGCCGCTCGTCACCTGCACGTCCATCAGCTCGTCGCCTTCCTCGACCTTGATGGCCTTGATGCCATTCGACCGCGGATTCGAGTACGCCGACAGCGCGGTCTTCTTCACCGTGCCATGCTTCGTGGCGAAGAGGAGGAACTCCTTGTCGCTGAACTCACTCACCGGCACGATGGAACGGACCTTCGTGTCGGGCGTGACGTTGATGAGGTTGACGACCGGCTTGCCCTTGGCGGCGCGTCCGGCCTGCGGGATTTCGTGCACCTTGAGCCAGAAGCAGCGTCCGTCGTCGGTGAAGACGAGGAGGTACTTGTGCGTGCTGGCGATGAAGAGGTGCTCGATGAAGTCTTCGTCCTTCACCGTCTGACCACTGAGGCCACGACCGCCGCGGCGCTGCTTCTTGTAGGTCGAAACCGAGGTGCGCTTGATGTAGCCGGTGTGCGAGATGGTGACGACCATCTCCTCGTCGGCGATCAGGTCCTCGATGGTGAACTCGCCCTCGTCGCTGGTGATCTCGCTGCGACGCTCGTCGCCGTACTTGGCGCCGATGGCGACCAGCTCGGACTTGAGCAGCGCCATGCGCTTCTCCTTTGACGCGAGCAATGAGCGCGTTTCGGCGATGAAGGCCTGCACTTCCTTGAGCTCTTCCTCGAGCTTCTCGATCTCGAGCCCGGTGAGTTTCGCGAGGCGCATGTTGAGGATCGCCTCGGTCTGCCGGTCGCTCAGCTTGAAGCGTTCCTTGAGCTGCTCGTTCGCCTGCGGGGTGTCTTCCGCACCGCGAATGATCTTGATGACCTCGTCGATATTGTCGACGGCGATCTTGAGGCCTTCCAGGATGTGCTCGCGGTCGAGCGCCTTGTCGAGCTCGAACTGCGCGCGCCGTACGATGACCTCGTGGCGGTGCGTGATGTAGTGCTCGAGCACTTCCTTGAGCGGCATGATCTTCGGCACGAGCCGCCGCGTGAACGGATCGGGTACAAGCGCGAGCATGATGACGCCGAAGGTGGTCTGGAGCTGGGTGTGCTTGTAGAGCTGGTTGAGCACAACGCGCGGGATGGCGTCGCGCTTCAGCTCGATGACCATGCGCAGACCGTCGCGATCGCTCTCGTTCCGCAGGTCGGAGATGCCCTCGAGCTTCTTGTCGCGCACGAGGTCCGCGATGTTCTCGAGCAGCTTGGCGCTGTTGACCTGATACGGAATTTCGGTGACGACGATCTGCGACTTGTTGGAGCTCTCCTTCTCCTCGATGACGGCGCGCGCGCGGATGACGATGCGTCCGCGACCAGTCTCCTGATAGTCGGTGATGCCCTGGCGGCCATAGATGTAAGCGGCCGTTGGGAAGTCGGGACCCTTGATGAACTTCCGGATCTCGGACTTGTCCATGTCCGGGTGGTCGATCAGGTGGATGAGGCAGGCGATCGTCTCGCGCAGGTTGTGCGGCGGGATGTTCGTCGCCATGCCGACCGCGATGCCCGACGATCCATTCACCACCAGGTTCGGAATACCCGCCGGCATGACACTCGGCTCTTCGAGCCGGTCGTCGAAGTTGGGGATGTAGTCGACGGTGTTCTTGTCGATGTCGGAGAGCAACTCCATCGCGATGGGCGCGAGCTTGGCTTCCGTGTAGCGATAGGCCGCCGCGGGATCGCCTTCGATGGATCCGAAGTTTCCCTGCCCGTCGATGAGCGGGTAGCGCAGCGAGAAGGTCTGCACCATGCGGACGAGCGCGTCGTACACGCTCTGGTCGCCGTGCGGATGATACTTGCCGAGCACGTCGCCGACGACGGTCGCGCATTTCTTGTAGGGCCGTCCCGGCACGAGCCCGAGCTGGTCCATCGCATACAGCACGCGACGGTGCACGGGCTTCAGTCCGTCGCGCACGTCGGGCAGTGCGCGAGAGACGATGACGCTCATCGAATAGTTGATGAACGACTCGCGGATCTCGTCGTCGATCAGGCGCGGAAGGATGCGTTCGCGGTTGTTCGGTGCGGTCATCGGGAACGGCGGAGGGGAGGTTCGAAAGCGCGGCGGGACAGACTATCGAACTTAACCGTTTTGCCGGGGAAAATCAAGCAAAGGATGTATTAGCAAAACGTTGCACCGCAATGACTTACGGGGCGCCATTCGCCTCATCCGCAAACGACCGCTCTCGGGCTCAATTTCGGCCTTTGTTCGGCGATGGTGTTCACGAGTTCGTTGATGACTGCGGGAGACACGGCGGCCGCAGAAATGCGCAGGCTTCGCCAACGCTGAAACGCAGCAACTGCGCAACGCATGATTCTCATCTAAGGCCGTTACAGCGTCGTCGGCGTTGCTGAAGGCCTGCGCCGTTCTGCATCCACCGTTGAGCCTCAGCGCCGCTGCTTGATTCGCTTCAGGGATTGCGGATGACATGGCCATCACGGAGCTCGTCGCGCACTGGGCCGACGTTTCGTCATCGCGCAGCTTACGCGCGACTGCACAGCCTCGTGGTGCGACCCTGGAAGGCGCCGAGAAGTATCATGCCCGACTTGCCGAGGAACAGATACCGCACGCCCTAGAGTGCGAAGGCGTCGCGAATTTCCTCGGCCTGCCTGTATTCAAAGACTCCGGCCATAGCCGAGCCAGGGTGGCAGATTCCGTTCGCACTATGCGCGGTACTCACTGGTGCTCTCGAACGACCGGTAGGGACAATCGTCGAGGACCTGCCTGTACGTCTTTACGAACGCATAGCGCCAGCGCTGCGCCAGCGGCCGTGCCGCGGCGGCTTCGAATTCGCGAAGCACGTCCGCCGGTATGTCGGGATGAGAGTCCATGTCCGGGTCCTGGAAAACGGTGCTGGTTCCCACGGTCGCGGATGCGGAACTACTCTCGGCCTTCAGCTTCGGTGGGCGCGCTCTCGGGATACTCCGTCGCCATCTCGCGGTCTTCCTTTTCCTCGATTTCCCGCTCGCGACGCTCCGCCTCGTCCCGCTCGGCGCGATACTGCTCGTACCATTCGCGGGTGACCTGGCCCGCGAGGTCACGGTTGCCGAGTCCGAAGGCCAGTGCCATGGCGAGTGCGATGGCGCCAAAGAGAATGGCGAACGCGGTCGTGACGATGTCCGTCGCGATGCCAAGTTCCTGGAGCGCCATGAAGATGGCCAGCAGGATCACACCGCCGCGGCCGACGCGCGCCAAGGCTCGGCCGCCGTGCAGCGCACCGGCGGACGCGGAGATCAAGCCACCGACGAACCCGCCGAGCACGATGCCGACGAGAATGATCACGATGGCCGCGATCACGCTCGGGATGTAGCTGACGAGCTCCGAGAACACGTTGGCCAGCGACTCGAGGCCGAGGGCATTCGCCGCGACCAGGATGACGGCGAACATCACGAGCCAGAACACGAGGTTCGCGAGAACGCGCGTTGGATTCAGGTGCGATCCCGAGCGCTCGACGGCCTGCATCACGCCGCCGTGCTCGAGCATCCTGTTCAGGCGGATGCGGCGGAGGAAACGCTCGACGAGCTTCTCGAGCACCTTGGCGAGCAGGTACCCTGCGAAGAGAATGACGAGCGCGCCGAGCAGCGCCGGCACGATGTCGCCGAACACCTGCGAGAAGCTCGCCTGGAGGCGATCGCCGAAATTCAAGGGAAACCTGTTCTGGTGGTGATGAGGATCACTGAAAGGAAAAGGTAGTGGTCCGGTGCAAACGCGCCAGTCGCGCGGCGGCTCAGTTCCGCGTGCCGCGCTTCATGTCGAAGATCAGGCTTCGGCGACAGGTCGGGCAGATGAGCCATTCGCGCTGGCGGGAATAACCGAGCCCGAAGGATCCGCCACCGATGGAGCGCGTCGTCATCAACGTGCCATCGCGTGGGCAAGCGGGCTTCTCGCCTGCGGCGACCAGCGCGATGATCGTCTTCTGCTCCTCTGCGTCGAACTGGGCAGGTGTTCCGGTCACGAGGGTATAACCGGAGCCTGCGCGCTGCGGCCTACCACAGTGTGAGGATTCGTGTGCACGCCGCGAGTCGTGGATTGTGCAACGCCACGCCGGCGACGGTGGCGGCGCTAACCGCAAGGTCCGAGATGGGGTTGGAATACCCCTCGGGCACCTTCGGGGCGATGTTCGCCTCCATTTGGTCGATCAGGGCCCGTTCAGAGGGATATCGCGCCAGGCTGCGCCGCGCGTTGTCGATTGCCGCGGTGATATCGCCGCGCGGCCCCGTCATCAGCTCAGGCACGTTCGTGCATGACGACTTCGCGAGCAGGTTCAGGCTCTCGAAGCGTTCGCCACGATGCCGCGCCGGGTCGCCGAGCTTTGCCAGCTGCGCCGCGCGGAACTGAGCCACTTCGATGAAGGCATCCGGTTGGCCCTTTCCCCGCGGCAGGTTGGCGAGCGTCGCCGCGCGGGGATCATGCTGGATCTCATAGTACTGCCGTAGCGCCACCCGCCCGATGTCGATGACCTGACTTCCCATCATCTCTTCCATCGTACTGGTGCCGTTGTCGCTGAGGGCAAAGCCGAATGACACGATCGTGCGCAGGATCACCACCGCCGAATCCCGCTGTCCGATGGCCATGTGGTACGCCGCCCGAGAGACGGCGGCGGCGGCCATCTGCCGCACGGCCGCGAAATCCTGTAGACGGAACTCGACGTATGCCTCCGGGCCGAAGGGCACGCGGAACTGCCCGCCCAGAAAGTCCACCGCCGGTGCACGCGCGACGATGTCGAACTCCCTCCACGCTGGCGCGGCGGCGAGGGTGCGGAGGTACGCCATCTCGTTCGGAGAAAGTCCTTGCGACGCCGCCTGAAGGATTCCCTTCGTGGAGGGTAACTTCGAATTCCCCGGAGGGGCAGTGAGGAACATGTCGGGCGTGAGCGGAGCATCACGCCAGCTCATGGCCGGGGGATTCTCCGGCTGCGCGGCGACAAAGCCCTGCCCGGATTTCGCAGGTTGGATGGCCGCATACGCGCTACCCGCTTGTGCCGGCGTAATGGACGGGTCGCTCGGCAGGGCGAGTGCGCGCCACGCTTCGTTCTTGAGGACTGACCCGTGCACGTACTCGCTAAAGGAGCCCATCCTGACGATGGCGGGCCCCCGCAGTGCCACCAGGCCAATGGGCACGGTAAGCATCAGGGCCACCGCCACTGCCGCGTAGCGAACTGCCCTGAGTGCGCTCCGCCCGACCGTTGCCGCCGTGTGTGGCGCCCCGGTCGGCACGCTCGCCGCATGGGTTTCGACTGGCACCGGAAGCGCGGCGTCTTCGCTTGCGCCGGCGAAGCCAGCGGCCGCCGAGAGGGGGTCGGTTTGGACGCGACGCATGACTAGACCGGTGTGAGTTCGACGTCTCGCGGGAAGCGCAAACCACTCTCGACTTCCTCCCGCGCAGCGATCAGCCGTTCCACTTCCGCCGAGACTTCGACCGCAAGCCCGATGTGCGTCGTGAGACCTTCCACGGTCGCCGATCCCGCATGCAGTCGCAGCAGGTTGAGGCGAATGGTCTCGAGGGCGCCTACCGCGTCGCCAAGCTTTTCGTGCACGAGATCACGATCGGCGCGCAGCGACTCGTAGTCGTCGGTGCTCGAGAGCCGCGCGCTTCCGAGCGCGTCCTGAAGCTCGTCGTAGCTCCGGCGGAGGAGTTGAGCATCAGTCTGCAGGCGATGCAGCAGCGCTGGCAGGTCCCCCAGCGCATGCCGGGTCTCCCGTGGCAGGCTCTCGAAGAGCTGTTCGGCAGCCATGCCGAGTGAGAGCTCAGTGGCACGATGCGTCATGGCAGTGGTGGCTTGCTGGCGCCCCTGAAGACGCCGGCCCATGGCGAACGCCAGCCTGCCCACTCTCCCCATCCAGACCGACGACCAGAACTCCGTGTCGACGTCCCGACGCGCCTGCAGCACACCGAGGTATGCGGTGCCGCTGATGACCGCAATCACTGCCGACGTGATGGTGATCGGAACCGCAGCATCGGCCAGTGGGGTCGACGCACCGAAGAGTTTCGCCGCCGCGATGACCGAAGCCGCAATCACCGTGAACGAGCCAAACACCCGTACCGTTCGGGACATGAACCATTCAACGACCGATCGGCCGCGCCCGTGCTCCACTGCGCGCTCCTCGCGGGAATTCTCGACCTCCGCGCGGAACGCTGGCCCGAGGTCCGCGTGCGCAAACCCGAGTCGCGTGAGACGACGTGCTGCGAGGACAGCGAAAGCGAAGGGAGTGAGTGTCACGCCGACTGCAAACGTCGCGAAGCCCTGGCCGACGCCAAACGCGGCGGATCCGATGCTGGATCCGATGAGCAGGGCCGCGCCAAACAGCAACGTTCCGCCGCCGTCCATGCGGCCATTCCGGCGAACGAATGCGCGCAGCGCGACGGGCATTTCACGTCGCTGATCCATGGCGACACCGAGTTGCTCCGCCAGCGCTTCCGCGGACGCGGGCCGATGCGCGGGATCCTTGGCGAGGCAGCGGTCGACGAGCTGGGCGAGCTTGCGCGGAACCGCAATGCCCATCGACCCCAGCGGCGGCGGTGCTTCCGTTACCTGCCTGGCGAGGATCTGCGTCGCGGAGTCACCCTCGAATGGCAGTCGGCCGGAGAAGGCGTAGAATGCTGTTGCGCCGAGTCCGTAAAGGTCGGACCGCGCGTCGATATCGCGACCAAGTGCCTGTTCGGGGCTCATGAATTCCGGCGTGCCGCTCACACCATCGGCGGACGCTTCCCCCGCAGCGGCAGCGATGCCGAAGTCGGCGACGAGGGCACGTCCGGTGGAGAACTCGATGAGGATGTTGTCGGGCTTCACGTCGCGATGCACGAGCCCCTGGCTGTGCGCATACGCAAGCGCCCAGGCCGCCTCGCGCAGCACGCGGCTGCCGTCGGACGCGGACATGGGTCCGCGATGCCGCACGCGCTGCGCGAGCGTTTCCCCGTCGACATACGACATCACGTAGAAGACGAACCCGGCGACTTCATCGACGGCGTGAATCGGGATGATGTGCGGATGCGAGAGCTTCGCGGCGAGCCGCGCCTCGCGCAGGAAGCGATCGCGGAGCGTGGCGATCGCCGAGCGATCAGGAGGAAGCAACTTGATGGCGACGAGGCGATCGAGATGCACCTCGCGCGCGAGGTAGACGACCCCCATGCCGCCGCGCCCGAGTTCGCGGTCGATGGAATACCGGCCGGCGACGGCGAGCTGAAAGCCGAGAAAGAGCGGATCGGACTGCGTTTGCTGATTCATCGCTCAGATGCGAAGGACGATTTTTCCGAACTGTGCGCCACTGTCGAGGCGAGCGAAAGCGGCGCGCCCGTCTTCCAATGGATAGACACGATCGACAGGAGGCCTGAGCAACCCGTCGCTGAACATTCGGGTGATGGCGTCGAACTCGGCGTCGTTGCCCATGGTGGAGCCGAGGATGCTCCACTGGTTCCAGAAGAGCTTGCGGATGTCGGTGGTCACCATCGGTCCGGACGTGGCCCCGCAGGTGACGAGACGACCGGCGCGACCGAGCGCGCCGAGCGATTGGGTCCACGTCGCTTCGCCGACCGAGTCGACGACGACGTCGACGCCTTTCTTGTTCGTCCGTGCCCGCATTTCGCGGCCGACGTCGACGTTGCGATGGTTGATGGTGTCGTCTGCGCCGAGCTCGCGGGCGCGCTGGAGTTTGTCGTCGCTAGCCGAGGTAACCGTGACATGAGCGCCGATCTGTTTGGCGATCTGAAGACACGCCACAGCGACTCCGCCGCCGATGCCCCAGATGAGCACGCGCTCGCCGCGCTGAAGCTTTGCGCGGGTAACGAGCATGCGGTACGCGGTGAGCGTGGCGAGCGTGAAGGCTGCCGCTTCGGCGACATCGGCTTCAGGAGGAATGCGGCGCACGTTCGTCGCGGGAACGACAATGTATTCCGCCATCGTACCCGGGCGGTGCTCGCCGAGTATGCCGAAGCGCGGACAGAGCGGCTGTTCACCGGCGAGGCAGTACTCGCAGGTGCGATCGCTGATGCCGGGGTTGATCACCACCGTGTCACCGATGGCGACGAAGCTGACGTCGCTCCCGATGGACTCGACGACGCCTGTGCCATCGGCGCCGAGAATCCAGTGCGGCGTGATGCTGACGCCTGGCAGGCCCTTCAGCAAGAACAGGTCGAGGTGGTTGAGCGCGGCGGCCGTCATGCGGAGACGAACATCCGCTGGTCCGGTGAGCTCGGGAACGGGCACGTCATTGCGAAATTCGACCTGCTCGAGGCCACCGTGCGCGGAGATGGTGAGTGCTCGCATGCCTCTGCACTGGGGTTATATTTGCTGCGGAATGCTATGCGACGTTGTACGAGCGCGAAAGTCGCCGTGCGCGTCGCCATTTTTTTTCCGGAACGGCGCAACTCATGACCGCAATCAAGGTTCCCCCGCTCGGCGAGTCGATCGTCGAAGCCACTGTGTCCCGCTGGCTCAAGAAGGAGGGCGAGGCTGTCGCGTCAGGCGATACGCTCGTGGAGCTCGAGACGGACAAGATCACGGTGGAGGTGCCGGCGCTGAGCGCGGGTGTACTTACGCGGCATGCGGTGAACGAGGGCGACGTCGTGAAGGTCGGCGATGTGCTGGCGGAGATGGAGGAGGGTGCGACCGCTGCCCCAGCGGCCGCGGCCGCTCCGGCGCCTTCCGCAGCTCCGGCGCCTTCTGCCGCGCCAGCCGCTTCGGCACCTGCGCCGGCGGCAGCGCCGAGCGATGCCAAGGAAGTGCGGGCGTCGCCTGCGGCGCAGCGTGTGGCGGCGGAGCAAAAGGTGGATCTCGCGGCGGTTACGGGCACCGGTCGCGGGGGTGTGGTGAGCAAGCCGGACGTCATCGAGCACGTGTCGGGAACGGCGGCGAACGCACCAATAGGAGGTGTAGCGCCCACGAAGGCGACTGAGCCCGCGGCGGCACTTGTGGTCGAGGCGCCCACGCCTTCCACCACACCATCGCGCTCACTCGCGCCGGCCACCGCGACCGAGCGCGAAACGCGCGAGAAGATGACGACGCGCCGGAAGCGGATCGCCGACAATCTCCTCCTGTCGCAGCACTCGACGGCGCACCTGACGACGTTCAACGAGATCGACATGTCCGTCGTCAGCGCGTTGCGCGAGCGGATGAAGGAGAAGATCGAGAAGGAGTACGGCGTGAAGCTGAGCTACATGCCGTTCTTCGTGAAGGCGGCGTCGATGGCACTGAAGGCGTTCCCGATCGTGAACGCGCAGATCGAGGGAGACTCGATCGTCTACAAGCACTATGTGAACATGGGGATTGCGGTCGCGTCGGAGGCGGGGCTTGTCGTCCCGAACGTGAAGGACGCGGATCGGAAGGGCATGCTCGAGGTGTCACGCGACATCGGGGCACTGGCGAAGAAGGCGCGCGATGGCAAGCTGGGGATGGACGACCTCACCGGTGGCACCTTCACGATCACGAATGGCGGTGTGTTCGGATCGCTCGTCTCGACACCGATCATCAACTTTCCGCAGGTCGCGATCCTCGGCCTGCACAAGACGCAGGACCGCCCGATCGCGGTGAAGGGCGAGGTCGTCATCCGTCCGATGATGTACATCGCGCTCTCGTACGATCATCGCGTGATCGACGGCCAGCAAGCGGTGCTGTTCCTGGTGAAGGTGAAGGAGCTGATGGAAGATCCCGCGTCGATGCTGGTGGACTAGGCGGAACGAATCGGTTTTGCGCGCGATTGATCGTTCGTCTGGTCCTTCACACCTGCTCCAGGAATAGCTGCAATGCCTGATTCACCCATCGCTGCGGACGTCGTCATTCTCGGCGGCGGACCTGGTGGTTACGTCGCCGCGATTCGCGCCGCGCAACTCGGCTTCACCACCGTGTGCGTGGAGATGGACAAGACGCTCGGCGGCACGTGCGTGAACGTCGGGTGCATTCCGTCGAAGGCGCTGCTGAGCTCGAGCGAGCATTACGAGTTCATCGAGAAGCACGCGTCGGAGCACGGGATTGCGGTCGACGACATGCGGCTCGACCTCGAGAAGATGCTGAAGCGCAAGGACGACGTGGTGGGGCAGAACACGAAGGGGATCGAGTTCCTGTTTCGGAAGAACAAGATCACGTGGGCGAAGGGGTTCGGGACGTTAAAGGCCGGGAATGTGGTGGAGGTACGGGGGGCCCCCCCCGAGAACACAATTACCTCCTACCAGGCCAAGCACGTCATCATTGCAACGGGCTCCGTACCAATCGAGCTCCCGTTCCTGAAATTCGACGAGGAGCGCATCCTGTCGAACGTTGGTGCGCTCAAGATCCCGCAGGTGCCCAAGCACCTCATCGTCGTCGGCGGCGGCGTCATCGGCCTCGAGCTCGGCAGCGTGTGGCGCCGCCTTGGCGCAACAGTCACCGTCATCGAGTTCATGCCTTCCATCCTGCCGGGCATGGACGAAGACGTGGTGAAGGAGGCCGACAAGATCTTCCGGAAACAGGGCCTTGTGCTGCGCACTGGCTCGAAGGTCACCGGCGCGCGCCGCGATGGTGACACGATGTTCGTCGACGTCGAGAAGGACGGCGCGACGGAGACATTGGAAGCCGATCACGTGCTCGTCTCGGTTGGACGGAAGCCGTCACTCCCCGGCATCGATGCGGCAGCGTTGGGACTCGCGGTGGGCAACCGTGGTGAGGTCCTCGTCGACGACCAGATGCGCACCAACCTGCCGAACGTCTACGCCATCGGCGACTGTGTGGGCGGAAAGCTCCTGGCACACAAGGCCGAGGAGGAAGGTGTCATCGCCGCGGAGGTGATTGCGGGCCAGCCGGTGACGATGCACTACCGCTCGATTCCGTCCGTCGTTTACACATGGCCCGAGATCGCATCGGTGGGTCTGGCCGAGCACGAGGTGAAGGCGAGTGGACGCGAGTACAAGGCCGGGAAGTTTCCTTTCTCGGCCAATGGTCGGGCGCGCACGTCGGGCGACACCTCCGGCTTCGTGAAGTTCATTGCGGATGCAAGGACCGACGAGCTGCTCGGTGCGCACATGGTCGGTCCCAACGTGTCGGAGCTGATCGCCGAGGTGGTGCTGGCGTTCGAGTATCGTGGGTCGTCGGAGGACATCGGCGTGACGGTGCATGCGCATCCCACGTTGAGCGAGACGACGAAGGAAGCGGCGCTCGCGGTGCTGGGTCGCGCGATTCACATCTGACGCGACTCGCGTGAGCGTGCCCCAGGTGCGCGCGCTCGTGGCGCAGGACGTCGTGGCGGCCCGCGCGTTGGTGCGGTCGGTCAATGGCGACTTGAGTCACCTCACCCGTACGCTGGAGCTCCTCGAGCTCGCACTGCCGAGCGATGACCCGGAGTATCAGGGATTGGTATCGCCGTGTGAAGGCGGTTCGGTGGGGGCCATGGTTGTTTACGGGTCGGTTGGGGGTGCCTCTGGGGTGGTGAAGTTGCACACGCTCATTGGGAGCACCGTTGACGCTCTCGCCGCAGTGATCGATGCGCTTCGCCGCGCGCATGCATCCCGTGACGCGCGCATGTTCATCTGCGAGCTGTCTGGCGAGCAAGAGGATGCGTTGGCGTACAGGGCGCTGACGTCGGCGAACTTCGCTTGCGAAGCCCGCGTCGCGGATTACTTCGCCGACGGCGTTGCGCTCCACCTCCTGGTGCTTCGTCACGCCGAATAGCAACTCACTTCCACGAGAATCTGGTTCGGCGCGTGACAGTAGAACGTCACGGACGCCGTGCCGCGACGGTTCATTGCCTCCGCCGGTCCGCATTCGACGCCAGCCGTCGTGAGGCGCGCGTGTGTTTCGTGTACTTCCTCCGTCGTCTCGACCATGAACCCGACGTGAAAGTTCTTCGGGAAGCCGCCCGGATCACCCGCGCTTGCCTGCATCAGGTTGAGGATGAACCCTGCTCCGCCCCGTAGCACGACAAAGCGCGTGCCTTCGTCCTGGTTCAACTGCGTGAAGCCGAAATGCCGCACGAAGAAATCGCGCAGCGAGATGACGTCGGGTACGGGAAGATTGGCGTGATTGAGCGTCAACATGTCATGTCGTTCCGCTGATGTTGGAATTGGGGGCGGCGCGTTTATCCCTGCGCGCAATCTGTTGCTCTGCGCTGCGGCATTCTATCTTCGGGCCGTAGCTTTGCCGTCGTTCTCCCAGCCGTAACGAGGCCTCCCCTGGAATCCGAACTCCTCGAACAACTCCAGGCCGCCCTCGGCGCGAGCTATCGCATTGTGCGCGAGCTCGGCGGCGGC
This sequence comes from Gemmatimonadota bacterium, assembly GCA_030852985.1. Classification (GTDB taxonomy): domain Bacteria; phylum Gemmatimonadota; class Gemmatimonadetes; order Gemmatimonadales; family Gemmatimonadaceae; genus AG11. The sequence continues at coordinate 19,955 of JALYVY010000007.1, forward strand.
GGGATGTCGCGCGTGTTCCTCGCGGAGGACGTCGTCCTCCAGCGCGACGTCGTGATCAAGGTACTGCATCCCGAGTTGGCGGCGGGGGTCAACGCGGAGCGCTTCAATCGCGAGGTACTGCTCTCGGCGCGACTGCAGCATCCGCACATTGTGCCGGTGTTGACGGCCGGCCACTTCGGGGGCCTGCCGTACTATGTGATGCCGTTCGTGAAGGGCGAGACGTTGCACGACCGCATTGCGGCAAGCCCGCTCACGATCGGCGAGATTGTCGGCGTGCTCGGGGACGTGGCCAAGGCGCTCGGCTATGCGCACAGCGAAAGCGTGGTGCACCGCGACATCAAGCCGGACAACATCCTGCTTTCGGGCGGCGCCGCGACGGTGGCGGACTTCGGCATCGCGAAGGCGCTCTCGTCGGCGCGACATCAGGAGGCCGGTGAGGCCCTGACGTCGCTCGGCATGTCGCTCGGGACGCCCGCGTACATGGCACCCGAGCAGGTCGCGGGTGATCCGAGCACCGATCATCGCGCGGACATCTACTCGCTCGGCTGCGTGGCGTATGAGATGCTCACCGGGCACTCGCCATTCGCGGGCAAGTCGCCACAGCAGATGTTGGCGGCGCAGGTGATGGAAGCGCCGACACCGGTTTCGCAGCGGCGAGAGGGCGTCCCCGCGGCGCTCGGTGCGCTGGTGATGAAGTGCCTGGAGAAGGAACCGTCGCGCCGACCGCAGTCGGCGTCCGAGGTTGCCTCCGCGCTCGAAACGACGGCTGCGTACGAGGTGCTCACGCCCGTGCGTCGCGTGTGGGGACGGCGCGGCGCCTTGACGACCGCCGTCGTCGTGGCGCTGCTCGCGGCGCTCGGTGTTGGGGCCTATCGCTCGATGCGCGCTCCGATGGCGCCGTCGGGCGCACTCAATCTTGCCGTCGCCCCGTTCGAGGTGCTCGATCCGCAGCTTGCGCTGTGGAAGGAGGGAATGGTCGACGTCCTTTCCCGCAACCTCGACGGCGCCGGGCCGATCCGCTCGCTGTCGCCGAGCGTGACGATCAAGCGGTGGGAGGGACATGCGGAGCGAGGGGCGGCGATTGCGTTCGGCAAGAGTGTTGGCGCGCAGATCGTGATGTACGGCCAGCTGCAATCGTCGGGACGCGACTTCGTCAACGCGCGGCTCTGGATCGTCGATGCGGAGAGGGAGGGTCCGGCCGTCGAGATCGAGGTGCGCGATTCGATCGCTCGGATGGATCGCGTGAGTGACTCGCTCAGCGTGCGATCGCTCGCGGCGATTGGAAAGATGCGGACGATTGGCGCCGCGAAGCTCGCGTCGCTGGGATCGAACTCGTTGCCCGCCATCCGTGCATTCCTGCACGGTGCGCAATTCTTCCGTCGCGCGCAGTGGGATTCGGCGGCGGTGGCGTTGCGTGAAGCGGTGTCGATCGACTCCACGTTCGGGATTGCGTATGCCATGCTCGGCGAGTCGTACGGCTGGACCGGCAGTGGCGACCAGGGCCGACAGTGGCAGGCGTTCGGGCGTGCAGGTGCGCAAATCCGGCCGGGCCTGTCGCCGCATGATTCGTTGACGCTCTCGGCGGTCAATCACTATGCGCAGTGGAACAAGCGCGGCCCCACGGCCAATGCAGAAATACGGGAAGCGTTCGCTGCCGCGGGCGCGGTGACGCAGCAGTATCCCGACGACGCACCGGCGTGGTACCTCTACGGCGACATGCGGTATCACCACGACAGGACCATCACCGAGGGTGAAGCGCTTGGCTTGTTCGATCGGGCCATTCGCGCTGATTCGGATTTCGCGCCGGCGTACATCCACGCCATTGAGCTGGCGTACCGTCATGGGGCTGACGCCGGGGAGCACTACGCCAACGCGTACCTGACGCGAGCACCGGCCAGCCCCACACGCAGTTCCATCGCGCTCGCCGCGGACATGGCGAGCGGACGCCTGCGCGGTGCGCCGCTCGCCGCCGTTCTCGATACGGTGAATCAAGTGGTGGGCATGAGTGCGTTGACGGCGCTGCGACGCCTGCCGGATAGCGCCGAAGTTGCGCTTGGGATTCTGCGCGTCGCCGAGAAGCGTGATAATGCCAGGGGTATGGGGTCCGCTCATAGTCGGGTTGCCGACGAGCTCGGGTTCCGTGGCCACATCAGCGAAGCCTGGCGCATCGGGCTCGAGAGTCCGACGTACACGGTGGCGGAAATCGCCGCGCTCGGATTGGTGCCGGCAGACAGCGCCGCGAAAGTGCTCGGTCCGTGGGTCCAGCGTCGGAACGACGCGTCGTTCTTTGCCCTTCCGGCACTCGCGGCGGCGCGGGACACGGCGCAATTGAACAAGATCGCGACGGGCGCGGAGCGACTTTCGAAAACGGACACGAGCGCTCGCACGCGCGCAGTGGCTGGGTACTTCGCTGCCTCGGCCCGTGCCTATTCGACGTTGGCGCGCGGCGATTCCACTGCGGCAACGCTGTTGTTCGACAAGCTCGATGATTCGACAGTAACGCTTCCGCTCGACCAGTTCGTGCGCGCGCGTCTCGTTGGCAAAACGGATCCAAAGCGTGCGTTGGGGATGCTCGACAAGATCAGCCAGAGTGTGGACCTGCTCTACGTGGCGAAAGAGCTCGAGCGCGGTCGCCTTGCGGAGAAGGTGGGTGACCGAGAGCAGGCGGTGGACGCGTATGCCTATGTGGCGGCAGCGTGGCGCAATTCGGAATCGCCGCAGCTGCGCGATGCGGTGAAGGAATCGGTAACGGCGCTTTCCCGCCTCGATGCCGATGGGAAGATGCGCGCGGCGCTGACATCGACGGCCCGCTAGCGGCTGTCGGATGTGAGTTTTGGGGGGGCGCTGCGGCTCGTTGCGCGCAGGGTTGTCGGCACACGCTACGGCCAGATCTGGCCGGAGCTTGCGCGGAGGCGATGAAGAGACGACGTCGCGCCGCCGACGCACCCCGCTACGGTTGCCTGCGCGCGCCCGCCAGGGACCGGTAGTACTCCTCGACAGCCGCCCGATATTCCGCTGGCACCGGAGCATTTGATCCGAGTGCCGGCCCCTTGCTGTCGCCCAGACCGAGCTTGCGGTACAGAGTGAACTCGAAGGTCTTCAGGCCGTCGATCACCGACTTCTGCAGATCATCGATGCCTTTCGGATCGCCGCTGGCGAGGGAGTTCTGGAGGCGCTGCATTTCGTCGATGGCGCGGTCCAGCTCACCGGTGGCAATCCCCTGCTTCGCGAGTTCCTTCCGCAGCTGTTCGGCGCTCCCGCGACGCATGGCGAGCTCGCTCGCAAACTGGCGCGCGGCGCTCGGATCGATGCCATTGCGCGAGCCGGGCGTGCCGCTGCCGCGCGCCTGACCCACACGCGAGGTGCCGCCACTGCCGCCACCGCCGGAAGGATTCTGGCCGTCCTGCTGCCCTTGTCCGCCGCCACCCTGCCCCTGACCCTGCTGCCCTTGCCCCTGACCTTGGCCCTGTTGTCCCTTGCCTTGTTGCCCCTTGCCCTGTTGTCCCTTCCCTTGCTGACCCTGCCCCTGCTGGCCTTGACCCTGCTGGCCTTGACCCTGCTGGCCTTGACCCTGCTGGCCTTGACCCTGCTGGCCCTGTTGTCCTTGTCCTTGATTACCCTGCCCCTGCTGGCTTTGGCCCTGCTTTCCATCCTGTCCCTGCGCGAGCTGCTGGCCGTTCTGACCCGTCTTGTCTCCCACCCGCTGACGCAGCGACTCCATGCCGCGCACCAGCTCGCGCGCCTTGTCGAGCGTCTTTTCCTGATTGCGTGACGACGACTCGCCGCTCAGCGCACCCGTAGCAGCACGCGTGCGATCGGCCACGTCCTTCAGGTTCTCGCCAATCTGCCCCTCGAACGCATTGGCGTAGTCGGACGACCCGCCACGAATCACGTTCTTCGAGAAATCGATCTTCTCACGGACGCGCTGGTCGCGAATCGCATTCGCCGCATCGCCGAGCTTCCCCGCGGCCGCTGGCTGCTCCCGACGCGCCTCGCGCGCCGCGCGATCGACGTCGCTCTCGAGCTTCGCCACGCCCTTCGACAGCGCATCCTTCTGCTGGTTGAGCTTCTGGATCTGCTCCCCCCGCTTTTCCGGCGACGTCGATCCCAGCTGCTTGACACCATCCGCGATTTCCGCCTGCTGATCCTGCAACGCCTTCGCCTGCTCGGCGAGCTTCCTCACGCTTGCACTCGCCGCGGCCGAGCGCGCGCCTTCGAGCCCGTTGGCGGCGCGCGTGAGCTGTTCCATCGCAGCCGCACCCTGTGCCGCCGAGCCGGTCGCGGCGCGCTTCATGGCATCGGCCGCCTGCTGCATCTGCTGCGCGGCCTGCGCCATCTGCGGCGACTGCTGCTCTCGCGCGAGACGCTCGAGACGTCGCGCCTCCTCCTCCGCCTTCTTCGCCAGCTCGCGCTGCGATCCGCCGCCTCCACCACCGCCCCCCTGCTGGCGGCCGAGCTTCTCGCTCATCGCTTCCGCCATCTTCTGCATGCGCTCGTTCTCCTGCTGCTGACGATTCGCGAGTTGCTTCAGGCGCTCCAGCGTCGCATCGACCTCACGACTCGCCTGCTGCTCCGACTCCTGCTTCACCGCCTCGTACTGGTTGTTCAACTTGTCCGTCTGCAGCTCGAACAGGTCCGCGAGCTCGTCAGCCTTCTTCTGTGCGCCGCCACCACCACCACCGCCCTGCTGACCGCCCATCTGCACCTGCACGTCGCGGTACAGCTCTTCGGCGCGCTGCAGGTGTTGAAGCGCGACCTGCTCGACTGGCAATGCTTCCTTCCCCTGCGCCTTCACCAGGCGCTCCTCAGCGCCCTGCAGGTGCTTCGATGCTTCGACGAGCTCCGCCTGGATGAGCGCAAAGGTCGTGGCGGTTCGCGCGGCAGCGCGCTCGGTCATCTTTTGCGCCAATGCAACCACTTCGACCCGCAGCCTGCCTTCGGCAATATTCAGCGTGGCGACGTCTTCCTTGTGCTTCCGCGGCGCCACATTGGTGCTGTCGCGAACCCAGTTGAAGGTGCCGGCAACCACCTCACGCTGGCGCGCGACGAATCCATCCGGTGAGTCACCGCCACCGCCACCGCCGCCACCGCCCTGCTGATCCGACTGACGATAGTTCTTCCCGAACGGGCGCACCTCGAGGAAGTAGACGTCGCTGACGCCCTGATTCCCCGCGCCATCCTTCGCCACCGCGTGGTAGGTGATGAGGTCACCGGGGACGAGCTTCTGCTCCTCGAGAAAGAACGTGTGTGCCGCACGCGGCTCGGACGACTTGTGCTTTCCGCTATCCGCCAACGCGATCGTCTTCTCATCCCCACCGTTCACGCGATAGCGAAGCTGTAGCGACTCGACGCCGTAGTCATCGGAGGCGGCCACGGCGATCGTCACTTCCTCGATGCTGGTGACCTTGGTGTCGCGCCCGGGCTCCTCGATGCGAACGGTGGGCGGACGATCGGGCAGCGCCTCGACGGCATACTGCACAGCACCCGGCACGTTGGCGCCATCCGCTGCAACCAGGTCAACGCGATAGAAGCCGGTCGTCTTCACCGGGAAGGATGCGGACAACGTGCCATCCGTGCCGATCGTGAACGGCACCTTCGTCCCATTGTCGAACGCCAGTGTGCCACCCCGCACCGGCTTGGTGATCGTCGCGTGGATCGTCACCATCGTCCCGACGACCGCCGCAACATCGCCACCCACCTTGAAGTGCTCCGCAGGCAGGCCGGTGTATGCCGGATAGCGCAGGTCGATCGCCATCGCGCTCATCGCCGGCAGGTCGGTCACGCTCAGCGCATACGTCGGCGAGCGGATGCCGTTCGCATCGACGTAATACTCCGTGCGCTTGGTAAGGTCGAACACGCGCGACGTGAAGCTTCCGTCGACAGAATCGCGCGCCATGGGCATCCGCACCCACTCCGCCGCTGAATCCGAACGGAACACCAACTCGGCACCATCGGCCGAGAATCCGGCGAGGGACGCGCTTACGTCGACGGCTGCGCCGCGGGGGATTGCCACATTCCCCGGTCTTACACGAACCGCCAGCGTCGGCACAGCCGCCTCGGCCACCGACCACGGCGCGAAGATCTGTCGAGCGATGCCGCGCAGCTGCTTCGGTCCAATCGCGAAGAGGAGTGCAGCCGCTACCGCGATACCGCCGATCGCGCGAAGCGCACGCTGCACGCGCGGGCGCTCGATGCGTCCGTCGTTCTGGATTGGACGAACCACGGCGAGCGTGCGCTCCATGAGCCGCGCCGTCAGCGAGGGCGATCCACGCTCGGCTTCGGGTGCCTTGAGCTCGTGCACCGCGGACAGCAACATCTGCTTCAGTTCAGGCGCACGCTCCTCGACATAGAGCGCGAATCGTTCGTCGCTCGCGCGGCGAACCAGCGGACGCACGAGGTAGCGCACCACGGCGGCAATGATGAGCAAGTAGCCGAGTCCGCGCATGAAGAGCACGGTCGACGAGGTGGTGCCGAACATCGCCGTGATGAGGAGTCCCGCGGCAATCGAGATGACAGCGGCAATCGCGATCCAGACAACGGACTCGAGGATCACGCGCCGCCGCCACTGGCGACGCAGTTCAGCGAGCGTTTCGACCAACTGATTCGCCGACGTCATGATGCACTCTCCTCAGGCCGTGTAGCGCCAATCCGACTCGCCGTTCCGCGCCATCCGCGCGTGACCATGAACGTTTCCCCCAGCAGTAGCAGCGCGACCGCGATCAGCAGCGTGCGCCAGAGCCGCTGTCGTCCCTCCACTTCCGCTCGGGTCGGCACCTCGTTCGCGGCGTCGGTGGTCGCGGTGCTCTGCCGCACACCCAGCAACAGCTCGCGAGGATCGACGGACGTGAGGTCCGATTCACTGGCGGGCGCATTCACGGCGACGAGACCGGTGGGCTCGCCCTGCACGCGTCCTTCGTATAAGGCATACACCCCAGACTCCCGCAGCGCCACAGTGGACCCGACGGTGTCCTTCGCCGGTCGAATGATCGATCCGTCAGGCGTGAGGACCGCGGGTTCCTTCAGCGATGCCGAGAGGAGCCAACTCTGGCCAGTCGTCCGCGCCAGCGGCGTCGCGTCGCGACCAGAGGCGTAGAGCACGAGCCGGTGCAGGAACGGCAGGTAGGCTGACTGCAGGGGGAAGTCGCCAGCGCGTGCATCGAGTGGAATCCCGATGAGCACAATGCGTCCCGATCCTTCGCGATGCTCGACCACCGCGGGCTGACCGTCGTCGAATCGCGCCAGCACATCGCTGCCGACGGCGGGCTCGAGCCGCGGATACCTGAGGAAGCGCGCGGCGCTGAGTGCCGCAGGCGCACTCCAAAACGCGGCGAAGAGCGGATGATCGAACCGCACATCGCCGAGTGATCCACCGCGATCGGCGATGCGATCCGACTCGCCTGCAATCGTGGCGGGAAGGAGCGTCGACGCGGACGCACGGCCGCCCAGGCGGCGACCAGCCGCGATCGCGAGACCGCCGCCGCGACGCACCCAATCGGTGAGCGCGGCTCCGGCACGTCCCGATGGAACAGGGGAATCCCACAACATCACGAGGGCGGCGCCTTCGAGCTTCGCTGCATCGAGCGCACCTGTCCGCACGCGTTCGATGCGCATGCTCGGCGCCCTGCCTACCATGAGCGCCCGCTCGAGGAACAGCGTCTCGTCGCCGAGTGCGTCGTCAGGCGCCACGAGCAGCACGCGAAGCACGTCGTTGGCCGTGAACGCGAAGTGAAAGGTGTCGTCGGCCGCGAGGGCGTCGGTGTCGATCGACACCGATCCACGCACGAGACCAGCGGGCAGCAACACCGGCGCGAAAACCACGCGCGCCTCGCCGGAACCTGGAATGGAGATGCTGCGCGTGCCGCTGGGACGACCGTTCAGTAGCAGCGTTGCGGTCGCATTCCGTGCGTTGGTGGCTTCGCGGCCGATGATGCGCGTTTCCACCGAGAGCATGGTCCGCAGCGGTTCCACCGTGCGATGCACCTCGACAGATGCGATCGTCGCATTCGCGCGACTCTTCGGGCCGACGGCAATCGTGCGGACCGTGAGCCCCTTTGGAAGATCGAGTCCGGCAACGCCCGAGACACCACTGCGCTGCAGATCGGTGATGACCACCAACTCGGGCGTCGCATCGCCTGGACGCGCAGCGAGCTGGCGCGCGGCTCGCAGGGCAGCGGCGTAGCGCGTGCCGCGCGCGGTCGGTTTTGCCTTGCCCAGGATGGAGAGTGTCGCACTCCGATCGGTGCTGAACGCCTGGGCGACCTCGGCCTCATCATCAAAGAGTACCAGTGCCAACCGGTCATTCGCGCCGAGCGACGCAACGATCTTGCGCGCCGAATCGAGCGCGACGGGCCAGACGTCGCGGTGACCCATGCTCATCGAGCGATCGAGCATGAGAATCACGGCACGCACGCGCTTCGAGCGCTCCTGCGTTGCGTCGCGCGAGAACACAGGTCGTGTGAACGCCAACACCAGCAGCGCGACAGCCAGCGCCCTGAGGAGCAGCAGCGGCAAGTCGGTGATCCTGCGGCGCTCGGCCGTTCGGATAGGCAGTTGCTCCAGGAACATCAGCGACGGAAAGCGGAATGGCTTGTCCTTGTCGCGATGCCGCAGGTGCAGCACGATCGGGATGGCCAGCGCAGCGAGACCGGCGAGGAACGCGGGGACAAGGAATCCGAACCCCATCAGCGCACCCTGCTGCGTGCGAGACGGCGATCGAGATAGGCGTGCAGCGCCCGGTCGAGTGGCTGGTCGGTGTCGACGCGCACGTAGTCGGCGCCCGCAGCAGCCAGCCGCTGGGCAACAGCGAGGTGATGCGCGCCAATGAGCTCCTTGTACTTCCCGCGAAGGTCAGCAGGGCGCAGCGGAAGACGCGCACCGCTCTCCGCATCCTCGAATGTGGTGGCGGCGGTAAACGGGAAATCGCGCTCCGCCGGATCCACCAGGTGGAAGACGATAACGTCGTGCCCGCGCATGCGGAGCGACGCCGCCGCCCTGCCGAGTGCGTCCGGGGTCTCGTAGCAGTCGGTGACGAGCACCGCGATGCCCGTGCGCGCCGAGAGGTGCGTAAACCGCTCGATGGCCTTGGTGAGGTGTCCCTTGCCCGTCGCCTTGGAGCGGCCGAGCGTGTGCAGCAGCAGTTGAAGATGCCGCGTGGACGGAGGCACGACGTCGACGAGATCGCCAGTGAAGGTCGCCAGCCCGACACGGTCGCCCTGCGCTTGCGAGAGCCACGCGAGAGAGGCAATGAGGAAGCGGCCATAGTCGTACTTGGTCACCGCACCGCTGCCGAAGTCCATCGAGCCGGTGGAGTCGAGCGCGAACATCACGCTCGCGTTCGTATCGGCCTCGTACTCCTTCACGTAGTAGCGATCGGTGCGACCGAACACGCGCCAATCGATGCGCCGGAGGTCGTCGCCCGGCTGGTAGTTGCGATGCTGCGCAAAATCCATCGACGACCCCTTTCGCAGCGACCGATGTTGACCGTGCATGAAGCCGTCGACGACCGTGCGCGCCAATAACGACAGGTCGGAGATGCGCGCGAGCAGCGCGGGGTCGAGGAAGGAAGCCGGGGCGGATGCCACGATCAGAGCGCCGACTTCGGGATGGGCACCGCGGCGAGCAGCTTGTCGATGAGTTGGTCGGTCGTGACCTTCTCGGATTGCGCCTGGAAGTTCAGCAGCACGCGATGTCGCAGCACGGGGCGCGCGAGTGCGCGGACGTCGTCGAAAGTGACGTGGCTGCGCCCCTGAAGGAGCGCGCGGGCCTTGCCGCCGAGGATGAGCGCCTGCGCCGCGCGCACGGAGGCGCCGTACGACACCCATTGCTTGATGAAGTCGAGCGCGCCGGTCGTGGTCGGACGAGTGAGGCGCACGACCTTCACCGCGTAGCGCGTCACTGCGTCCGCCACCGGCACGCGCCGCACCACACGCTGATAGGCGAGAATCTCGTCGCGCGACACCACCGACTTCACCGCCTCGAGCGGAACGGTGGTCGTGGTCTTCACGACGTTCACCTCATCCTCCTCGGGCAGGTAGTCAAGATTCACTTCGAGCATGAAGCGGTCGAGCTGCGCTTCGGGCAGCGGATACGTGCCCTCGAGCTCGATGGGGTTCTGCGTCGCAAAGACGAAGAAGGGCGGCTCGAGCTCGTACGTTCGTCCCTGCACTGTGACTCGCCGCTCCTGCATGGCCTCGAGCAACGCGGCCTGCGTCTTCGGCGGCGTGCGGTTGATCTCGTCCGCGAGCAGCACATTGCAGAACACCGGACCGGGCATGAAAGTCAGGCGACGCTGGCCAGTGGCGGGATCGTCCTGGATGACGTCCGTGCCCGTGACGTCCGACGGCATGAGGTCGGGCGTGAACTGGATGCGCGAGAACTTGAGGTCGAGTGCGCGCGACATCGTGGAGATGAGCAGCGTCTTCGCGAGGCCAGGCACTCCCACGAGCAGACAGTTTCCGCCGGCAAACAGCGCTATGAGCGCCTGCTCGATGATGTCGTCGTTGCCGACGATGACCTTGCGCAGCTCTGTCTTGATGCGTCCGCTCGCCGCGGCAAGGCGATCCGCGAGCGCGGCGTCGTCGAGTTGCTCGAGCTCGGATGCGGTAGCAGGACCGGTCAAACGGGTGCCTCGTGGAGGTCGGAGGGTGGTCGCGTACTGAAGTAGATGTCGGTCGTCGTCATGTGTTGGCGCTCATGGCGCAGACGGCGAAGCGGTTCGATTCCGGAGCTCGAGCAACAAGGTCTGCGCCTTCTCGAATGCCGGCGCCTGCTCCAACACGGCGAGCAACTCCCTGCGTGCGCCCGGAATGTCTCCGGCGTTCGCCAGTGCCCGCGCGAGCTCATAGCGTGCGTCCAGCGGATCCGGCGGATCGAGCGCCAGCACCGCGCGACGCTCGCGCAACTCGGCGACATGATCCCCGGTGCGCGCGGCGATCTTCGCGAGTCGCACATGCAGCGGGATGTCGTACGGCGTCATCCAGATCAACCGCTCCAGCGGAGCGCGCGCGCCAAGCGAATCGCCAAGCTTCTCGTGCAGATCTGCCTCGAGCAGGTTCGCGTCGACCGCCGTCTCGCTGCGCGACGTCACGCGCTGCACCCGTGCGAGCGCCTCGCGCAGGTCGCCGCGATCACGTGCGAGCTGCGCAAGGAAGAACGCCGGCGAACCATTCCCCGAATAGTCAGGAAACAGCTCCTCGGCGCGCTCGAGCGCGGCGCGCGCCAAATCGCGCTTGCCCTGTTCGAGCAGCGCGACGCCACTGCGCATGGCAGCGACGAATGGCCCGGTCGGCTCCTTCTTTCCGTCGCCCGCCGCGACCGCCGCCAGCGGAATGGCAAGCTTGGTCCTCACCCAGCTGTCGAACTCCTTGTCGAATTGCTCGGGGGTGCTGCCGAGCACCTTCGAGAACACCTGGGGCGTTGAGAGACCATCGCGATAGGCAGTCAGCATGTTGACGAGCGCCGCCGCTCCCTTCTTCTCCGCGATCATCTCGCAAACGAGCGACGCATCGTAGTAGCTGAGGATGACTTCGCTCTCGAAGCGTGGGCGAACGAAACCATCATTCAGTTGACTGACCGGCCGCAGGCGACCCCCGGCATACGCTGAGAGAAACTCGAGTGTCACGCCTCCGCCCCACGACGGCCGCGCCCGGCGTTCCTCGAGCATCGACAACCCCTCCGACAGCCACCGGGGCGTACGATTGTTGGAAAGTCCGAGCGTGAAGGTGTGCGCCAGCTCGTGCCATGCGACGGAACCCCAGTTGAACTCACCGACCTCTCGTGCCGAGGGCGCGTCCATCATCAGCACCGGACCGAAGCTCACGCCGAGTGCGCCGAGCCCCGAGATGCCCATCGTGCGGACGGAGAAGTCTGCGTGTCGTGGATAGATCTCGAGGCGCACCAGGCCAGCGGGCTTGTAGCCATAGTGCTTCGACAGCGAGTCGAATGCTTCCTCCAGCAACGGCGACAGGTACGTCGTGAGCAGCTCCGCTTCCTTCGCCGGCGCGACGAAACGAAAATGCCCGCGATCAATCGTCTTGAACGCGCGCAGCTTGTCCAGCATGTCGAGCGTGTTCTTGTGCCACAGATTGAACGGGTCGATCGCGAATGCGCGCTCGAGCAGCGCGCGACCTTCCTCGATGTGTCCCGCGTGCAGCTCGTTATTGCCGAGCAGCCCGAGCACACGCGCAGACGTTGAATCGACAGCCAGCGCGACGCGTGCGAGCCGCATCGCCTCGTCATACCGCCGCTGCCGCACGAACGCATCGGCCAGCTCGGCGTAGAAGTCCGCCGGCTTGCTGTTCAATGCCTGCGCGGCGGCGAGCGCCCTGTTGTACTGCGCTGAATCTCCGGTCATGCGCGATGCAGCGCCGATCATCGACCACGCCTCGAGCGAGGACGAATCCACCGCGAGCGCACGACGCGCGTCAATCATAGCGGAGTCGTACTGCTCTGCCTCCAGGTGGAATCGCGCCGCGAGCACCTGCGCGTCCGCGAGTGATGCATTCGCCGCGAGACTACGGCGCAGCAGCAGCTGCGGATCACCCTTCCCCTCGAAGACCGCCACGCGCGCGAGGCCGAGCAACGCGCGCGGATGCTCGGGACTCCGCTTCAATACGTCTTCGAACGACTGCTTCGCGTCCGGCGCATTGTACTTCTCCAGCAGCAGGTCACCCGCCCTGAGCCGCGCCTCGATGTTGGACGAGTCGATTGCCACGGCCTTGTCGAAGGCCGAGAGCGCCTGACGGACGGCTGCCGCGTCGCGCGTTCCCAGCAACACGTTCGCACGGCCGAGCGCGACATAGTCGTCGGCCGTAAACCGACCGCCCCGCTCGAACTCCGCCGCGAGCCCCGAAGCGCGACGCAGCGCATCAACACGATCGCCGCGGCGATATGCCAACTCGGCCAGCGCCGCCTCGGCACTGCGACGACCAGCGACATCACCCTGGGCCGCCACCTTCAGCACGGAATCCGCCTGCGACAACCGACCACGAATCACCAACACTTCGCCGAGACTCTCGGTCAACGCGGCACCACCGGCTCGCGCCACACGCTCGGCGTCATCGAGCTTGCCCGAATCCGCGAGGGCGCGCACATGCGCGCGCGTATCGCGCGACGGCTGTTGCCATGCGCCGAGTGCGGTGGCCGCACTGATGACGAACACTGAACGTGCGATAGATCCAAAACGACGCATCACGGCTTTCCTCCCGCCGCCCGGATGGCCTGGCTCTTCTCTGCCAACTGAAGCAGAAGTTTCTCCAGTTCCGCCGCGTAAATGGTGGAGTCGGTCGTCGCCTTCTTCGCACGAAGATCCACCACCTGCGATTCCAACGCCTGTCGCTCGGCCACCAGCGCCGCAATCTTCGGATCCGCACCACCCACCGGTGCGCCGAACGACACGCGCCGAGCGAGGGTGGTGTCCGTCATGATGGCGTGCTCGGTGAGCATCTTCTTGTCGGCTTCGTACGCGCGCGCGACTTCCTTCTTCGCGAAGTCAAAGGCCTCGAAGACGGAGACGCGTCCGTCCTTGTCCGCGTCCGCCTCGGTCCCCGTGAGCCCGCGCACGAATGGCATTGCGAAGACCGTTTCGTTCCGCTCGATGCCGGTCTTCGTCGCCGAGATCACGATGCGGCCACGCCCTGCAAGCACAGGCAGGAAGTCGCCACTGCCACTCGCCGCGTTCACGAAGACGACCGTCTGTCGCGCAAAAGCGGAAAGCCACGATGCGTACTCGACGGCCGTCGGATCAGGGCCGGGCAGGTTTACGCGCGACGTGGGACCTTCCCCGGCGCCATGGCCGTTCAGGAACACGAGCACCACGTCACCCGGCGCGACACGCTTCGAAAGCCGAAGGAACGCGGCAGCCACTTCCTCGCGCGTTGACTTGCCGGTGATGTGCGTGCGGTCGTCCGCCGGATCTTCACCGAGCACGATGAGGCTGGAGTCGGCCACCTTCCAGCGCGAGCGCGCGGAGTCGGCGAGCGTGGCCGCCACGTTCAGGAACGATGTCTTGTACTGCGGCTCCGCCGAGAGACCCGTGATGATCAACACGTGGGTCTGCTGAGCGCGCGCAGCTCCAGGCGTTACGCCGCAGAGCAGCGCGCCGACCGCAACGAAGAACGTTTTTCGACGCATCATGCGAGCCCCATCCGCCGACGATAGATCCACTCACCACCCATTAACGCGATCAACACGAAGAAGATGATTGGCATGTCCCAGAGGTCCTTTGCGTCGCGCTGCGTGACGCCGGCTTCCGTGAATTGCACGTCATCCGACAGCCGGCCAGACTCTTTCAGCGGATAGTACCGCCCCCCGGTTTCCGTCGCGATGCGACGCAAGAGCGGCGCACGCATCTCGGCCTGTCCTACGTCGGCGCCCTGATCATCCACCAACAGCGCCCCACCTATGGACGCCGTGCTATCGCGCCCCCGGCGGGCAACAGCCGCCAGCGTGTACACCCCGGTGTCGCCGACGGTGTAGCGGCCCACGTACGCACCGTCTTCGCCGAGTGCGCGCTCCAGCGGAACGTCGATGTCTTCGCCGGTCGACGTCGTCACGCGGGCCGTCACAGTCGCGTCATTCACGTCGGCGAAGGTCGAGTCGGTGACATGCGCCCGAAGCGTCACCGGCTCGCCAGGTCCGGCGCGCGCGGGCACCGCCGCGATCTCCACCTGATCCGGCGCGCTCTCGATCATCCAGCGAATGAGTTGTCGCCACAGAGTCGAATGCGTCATGTCCTCAACCGGAATGCTCGCGTCCATTTTCCAGAGCCACGTGTCCTGCACGTTGAGAACGGCGCCGACACCACGGCCATAGTGCTGGTACGCGAGCACCGGCACTTCCGGCGCCGAACCCGGCTTTCCACCAGGCCGGCCTGACAGCAGCACCGTTGCGCCAGCACGCAGGGGACCAATGTGATTCACCGACGTGAGCGGCGGCAGCGAATCCCATCGCGCAATGTTCGCGGCGTCGTTGTCGCGCAGTTGCAGCGCCGCATTCGCAAGACCGGCGGAGGTCGGATGCACCCCGAGCACCAGCGGCGGCGATGTCGTGTCGTTACTCGCCGGCTGCAGCATGACGGGCAGGACCTCTGCCAGCGGCGTGCCCGCGAACTTCCCCTCGCTCAACGCGGATCGTCCGCCGAGCGCGAGCAGTGTTCCGCCGCGCTGGCTCACGAAGTCGGCGAGCATGCGCAACTGGTCGCCCGTGAAGAACGACGATTCGATACTGCCGAGTATGAGTGCGCGATACTTGAAGAGCTCTTCGCGCTTGGTCGGAAATCCGCTCACCAGTTCGAGGCTGTCATGCACACCGAGGCGTAGAAACTTCTTCTCGGCGCTCCGCATCAGGCCGACGACTTCGATGCTGCTGTCGGCGGCGACCGCGCGGCGCAGGAAGGCGAACTCGGGACGCGGCTCTCCTTCGAGATAAAGTATGCGCACGGGTCCGGGGCGCACCTCGAGCACTGAGTGGTAGGCGTTGTTCTCCGTCACCGTCTCGTTGGCGAGCGGCTTCGCGGTCACCGTAAGCCGGTACGTGCCCGTTGGCAGTGGCGGAATGCGGAGACGGACGCGGGCAATGTCGCCGCTGGCGGGAAGGCGGACCTCCTCCGTGGCGACGATGCGTCCATTCGCCTCGACCGTGACGGTGGTATTCTCACCGCCGGCGCCGCGGACGGCGATCGCGGCCTCGAGCAGCACGGTCGATCCGGCAAGCACCGTTGTGGGCGCGGCGACGCGTTCCACCGCGATGTCGCGTGCGAACCGCTCCTGGCCGATGCCGACGGTGTAGACGGGAATGCGGCGTGAACGCAGCGCGAGGAGTGATGCGCCGAGGTCGCCACCACCGTTATCCGCGCCGTCGGTGACAACGACGACGCCGGCCAGCGGCATGCCAGCGAGGTCCTGGCGCGTGGCGTCGAGCGCGCCCGCGAGATCGGTGCGACCGCCCGCACCGGTGAGCGTCGCGGCGCCCGAGAGCGGACTGGCGTCGGCGGCAAAGCGAAAGATGCGCACCGCAAACTTCTGGGACAGCCGATGCATCAGCGCGCTGGTGTCACCGAATGCGGACTGGAGTGCTGCGAGTCGTGCGGTTCCGTCAACGTCCTTGAGGCGCATGCTGCGCGAGTCGTCGAGCAGGATGGCGAGCACATTGCGCTGGCTCACTGCGCTGGAGAGCACGACGGTCGGGCGCAACAGGCAGGCGAGCACGAGGAGAATCGAGCACGCACGGATAGCGGTGAGCACGATCCGATCGCGGCCGCGCACGGCCTTCACGCGCCGGTACAACACCACAACGAGCGCTACCGATGCGAACGCCGCCAGCAGCACGACGAGCGCCGGAATCACGGGCGCAAGGACAAGATCGCCGCGCTGGAACACGCGCGGCGGGTATTTGAAGAGGAAGGTGAGGACGGACTCGAACGCGGCTCCCAATCAAGCTCCCATTTATGAAGGGCACAGGCGGGTCAGGTGCCTTCGCCGCCGTCGGGCCGCGCACACCGCACTCCTGGATGTCTACGCAGGTGACCCTCGAAGGGTTCGACACCTGCCGAGACCGAAATAGATCGCCGGGCAGGGCTCCGAAAGGACTTGCGCAGCGGAACCAGCCGTCTCTCGGTAGTTACCCGCGCGCCTTGGCACCGTTTGCCGCAGGCCCCATCTTCGCCTCATCCGAATCGTTCGCCTCCCAGCCCCGCCTCCCCTCGTGTCCATGCGCCCCGCTCGCTCCTCGACGTACACCGCGCTCTCGATATTCCTCCTCGCCTCCAGCGCCGGGGGCCAATCGCCACGCGCCGCCGCGCCGGTGGGAGATCTATCGACGTACGATCCCGCGCGGATGGGCGCGCTGCGCTACCGCATGATCGGTCCCGCCCGTGGCGGGCGCGTGACGGCGGTGACCGGCGTGGATCAGGAGCCGCTCACCTTCTACTTCGGCTCCACCGGCGGCGGTGTGTGGAAGACCACCGACGCCGGCGCCAATTGGCACGACTTGTCGGCACAGGCGTTCGCGTCGTCGTCGATCGGCGCGTTGGATGTCGCCAACTCGGATCCGAATGTCATCTACGTCGGCACGGGCTCGGAGGCGATTCGCAGCAACGTCTCCATCGGCAAGGGCATCTACAAGTCCACCGACGCGGGCAGGACATGGCACTTTTCCGGGCTGCCCGACGCGGGGCAGATCGGATCGATCAACATTCATCCGACCAATCCGAACATCGTCTTCGCGGCTGTGGTCGGAAATCCGTTCATCCACTCGAAGACGCGCGGCATCTATCGCACGAAGGACGGCGGCACCACGTGGGAGAATGTGCTCTACCTGTCCGACAGCACCGGCGCGGTGGATATCGAGCTCAAGCCCGACAATCCCAACGTGATCTACGCGTCGATGTGGCACGGCCAGCGGCGTCCGTGGACGATCATCAGCGGCGGCGGCGAAGACGGTGTCTTTAAGAGCATCGACGGAGGCGACCACTGGACGCGCCTATCCGGCGGATTGCCCACTGGGATCGTTGGCAAGAGTGATCTCGCGGTGTCCGCTGCAGCGCCGGATCGCGTTTACGCGCTCGTGGAGGCAAAAGTCGGCGGCGGTCTCTATCGCAGCGATGACGCGGGCGACCACTGGACCCTCATGAACACGACGCCCGGCCTCATCACGCGTCCGTTCTACTACGACAACCTCGACGCCGACCCCACGAATGCGGACGTCGTGTACGCCGGAACCGAAGGCTTCTACAAGTCCACCGATGGCGGCAGGACCTTCCGCGTAATCCGCTCGCCGCACAGCGACAATCACGACATGTGGATCAACCCGAAGAATGGGCAGCTCTTCATCCAGTCGAACGACGGCGGCGCCAACGTCACGCAGAACGGCGGCATCACCTGGAGCTCACAGGAGAACCAGCCGACGGCGGAGATCTATCAGGTCGCCGTCGACAACCAGTATCCGTATCGCGTCTATGGCGCGCAGCAGGACAACACCACGCTGATCGTTCCGAGCTTGCCCGTGGGATCGAATGGCCTCGATGATCCGATCCAGGGCTGGCGTCAGGGACCGGGCTGCGAGACTGGCCCGATCATCCCGAACAACACCAATCCCGACACGGTTTACGGCGGCTGCAAGGGCCAGTGGAGCCGCATGCGGCTGAGCGACGGCCAGGAGCAGCAGTACTGGATTGGCGGACAGTCGCTGTACGGCAACGCCAATCAGGATCTCCGCTATCGCTTCCAGCGCGTTTCGCCGATGGAGGTGTCGCCGCACGAGCCACACACCGTGTATTACGGCTCGCAGTTCGTGCATCGCACGCGCGACGAGGGCGTCACGTGGGAGACCATCAGCCCCGATCTTACGGCAAACGATCCTCGCTACCGCGCGGTCTACTCGGGCAACCCGATTACGGTCGACGCGACGGGCGAGGAGATGTACGCCACGCTCTACTCCATTCGCGAATCGAAGCTGAAGGCGGGACTCATCTGGGCGGGCGCAAACGATGGACCGATCAGCGTCACGCGGGACGATGGCAAGACGTGGGCGAACGTCACGCCGAAGGACCTGCCGCCCGGTGGTCGCGTACAGAACATCGATCCGTCCCCCCACCGCCCCGGCGCCGCCTACGTCGCGGTGCTCCGCTACCTCCTGGGCGACTTCCAACCGTACATCTACAAGACGGAGAACTACGGCAAGACGTGGACGCGCCTCACGACGGGTAACAATGGCATTCCCGCGGACTATCCCACGCGTGTGGTTCGTGAAGATCCGTCGCGTCCGGGTCTGCTGTACGCCGGTACCGAGTTCGGGATGTTCGTGTCGTTCGACGACGGCGCGCACTGGCACCCGATGCAGCTCAATCTCCCGATCACGCCGGTGACGGACATCGTCGTGCATCGGAACGACCTCGTCATCTCCACCCAGGGTCGTTCGTTCTGGATTCTCGACGACATCACGCCCCTCCAGCAGATGACCGACGCTGTCGCATCGGAGCCGGCGCATCTGTTCGCGCCCCGTGAAGCGATTCGGTATCGCTACCGCGCGGGCTTTGGTGGGGCAGAGGCCGAGCGTGCGCCGACGGACGATGCGCCGCAGTATCCGCCGGCGGGCGCGATGATCGACTACTGGTTGTCGTCGGCGCGCGGGCCCGCGACGCTCGATATCCTCGACGCGAGGGGTGCTGTCGTTCGCACGTACGCGGCGGACTCGGCTCGCGCGGGCGCCGGTGGTCGCGGAGCGGCTGCGGGGCTCCCGGTCCACGCCGGCTTGAATCGTTTCATCTGGGACATGACGTATCCCGGGCCGAGCGGCGCTGCCGGCGGAGGTGGTTTCGGCGGGCGCAGTGGACCGATGGCCGCGCCCGGTAAGTTCACCGTTCGTCTCACCGCGAACGGAACAACGACCACGCAGCCGCTGGTGCTTCGTGCGGACCCTCGTGTTACGCGCGACGGGATCACGCAAGCGATCCTCGAGCAACAGCTCGCCTTCAACCTGAAGCTGCGCGACCTGGTGAGCGAGGCGAACAGGGTGGCCGAACAACTACGCACCGCGAACCGGAAGGATCTCGATGCGGTGTTCCTCACGCCGCCGGTTCGTTACAGCAAGCCCGGTTTGCAGGCGCACATCACGTATCTCTACTCGCAGCACCTGAGCGCCGACCAGCGCGTGGGCCGCGACGCGATGCAGCGCTACGCCGAGCTCCGCAAGCAACTCGACACGCTCACGTCCACATTACGCATGGGAGCAACCGGGCCGGCGATCGGCAAGCCGTGAGCTCTTCAGCATGACCCCGTTCGAGCATCTCACCGTCCTCGTCTCGATCGTCATCGGGATGGGGATCGCGCACCTGCTCACGACGGTGCACGAGCTCGTGCAGGTCCGCACGCGGGTGAGGCTCTATTGGCTGCCCATGCTGTGGGTTGTGCTGATCTTCATCGGCCTCGTGGAGTGGTGGTGGTCGATCTTTGCGCTGCGCACCGCCGTGAAGTGGAATTTCTTCTACTTCCTCTTCCTGCTGATGAGTCCTGTCACGATGTACCTTGCTGCCGCCTTTGTGCTGCCGGACGACAGCGAGCGCAGTCATGAGGTCATCGACCTCCGTCGCTACTACTACGACAACTGCGGCTGGCTCTTCGGCGTGTTCTGCATCAGTCCGGCGCTCGATGGCATCCGGCGCGGCGTGGCGGCCGGCAACCTGCGCGACACGGGCACATGGAGCAACCTCGTCTCTGCCGTCCTGCTCGCGTCGATGGGCGTGGTGAAGAGACCGTGGTACCATGCGCTCATCACGATTGTCGTTGCCGCGCTCTTTCTTTCCTTCATTGTTTCTTCGGCGCTGCAACTCCGATGAATGCTTCTCCTGTTGCGTTGATTTGTTTCGCTTACGCTCAACTGGCCACTGATGGCAGATAGCCGACCACTGAAGGCGCTGCGGTTGCAGTTCCGCACCCATCCCCGGCTATTTTACGCTTGAAACCCAAACCAACGCTCATGCGCACACGCCCCTTCGGTCGGCTCGGCTGGCAGGTCTCGGAAATCGGCTACGGTATGTGGGGTATGGCCGGGTGGACCGGCTCCGACGACGAACACTCCCTCGCCGCGCTGCACGAGTCCGTGAAGCTCGGCTGCACCTTCTTCGACACCGCATGGGGCTACGGGGAAGGCCACAGCGAGCGGCTCCTCGGCAAGGTCGTGCGCGCGCACCCGGGCAAGAAGCTTTACACCGCCAGCAAGATTCCGCCGAAAAATCGCCAGTGGCCGTCCGCGCGCGGCATGCGGCTCGACGACGTCTTCCCCGCCGACTACATCGACGAGTACGCCAACAAGTCCCTCGAGAACCTCGGCATCCCGACCCTCGACCTCCTGCAGTTCCACGTCTGGGAGGACGAATGGGCAAAGGACGATCGCTGGTGGACCGCCATGTCGAAGCTGCGAGATCAGGGACTCATCGGCGGCATCGGCGTGAGCGTCAACCGATGGGAGCCGACGAATGTCGTGGAGACGCTGCGCACTGGTCATGTCGACGCCGTGCAGGTGATCTACAACGTGTTCGACCAGGCACCCGAAGACGAGCTCTTTCCCCTCTGCAATGAGCTCGACGTCGCCATCATTGCGCGCGTGCCGTTCGACGAGGGCTCCCTGACAGGCACGATGAAGCGCGACATGACGTTCCCGGAGGGCGACTGGCGCAATCTCTACTTCTGCGAGGAAAACCTCGGCCCCACCATCGATCGCGTCGATGCGCTACGCGCCGATGTTCCGAATGGAATGACGATGCCCGACCTCGCGCTGCGGTTCATTCTGTCGAGCGACACCGTGAGCACGATCATCCCGGGGATGCGCAGCATCCCGCACGTGCATTCGAACATCGCCACGAGCGACGCCGGGCCACTCGACGCTGGCACGTTGCAGCGCATGCGCGCCCACCGGTGGGATCGCACGCCGACGAAGTGGTCGCACTGAATCGTTCGTGACTCTTCCTCAGACCCAGAAAGTGCCTGCGTGTAATATTTTTCGAGGATGTAACACATGCCAAGTTCGTTTCTTGAGCCAGGGCCCGCTTGTCGGCGATCTCGCCTCCCCGGATGGCTTCGACTTGTCATCACCTTTGGCGTCCTTTTCGCGCTGAAATACGCATTGCGCTTCGCTGTCATCTCGCCCGTCCTCCAAGTGTTGATTCTGCTCATCGCGGCAACGGTCTTTGCCTGGCAGTTCTGGTGGAATTGCAGCCCGGACCGCCGCGGTGTTGCGGCCTTGATTGGCATCATCTGGGCGGCTGGGTTGATCAAGATGATACGGCTTTGAGGTCAGGTCATCGACGGCGGCGATCTCGTTCGCCGCGCGACCGAATCGGGCAAACGCCTCGCGATCTTGGCGGTGGGTACCGAGGCTCGCTTCCGGTCGCCGGCGAATCGACGGCTCTCAGCCGCGACTTCACCGCAGCCATCGCGACACTCGTTTCGAAATGTCACGATGAATCCGCCGTCGGCG
Source organism: Gemmatimonadota bacterium (assembly GCA_030852985.1). GTDB lineage: Bacteria > Gemmatimonadota > Gemmatimonadetes > Gemmatimonadales > Gemmatimonadaceae > AG11. The sequence continues at coordinate 41,927 of JALYVY010000007.1, forward strand.
TCCGCCCGCATCGTCTGGTGGTCGTATCACACCCAAAATCGCAGAATCCAGTTAGCGGGGGTCAGCATGAGCGTGAAGAAAGAAGCGTCCGGACGCCGTTTCGTTCATGTCCACTGACAGTCCACTGATGCTCGCCCGCGCGCCATGCATTGCGCTCATTGCGCTTATGGGGTGCGTGCGTGCGACGTATACCAACCCTGTGTTCGACGAGGACTTCCCCGACCCCACGGTGATCCACGCCGCCGATGGCGCGTACTACGCGTACGCGACCCAGGGCGAGGTGCCGCGGCACGGCACTGATGGAACGCTCGAAGAGGTGAACCTGCAAGTTCTCCAATCGACCGATCTCCTGCACTGGACACGACTGGGCGACGCGCTGCCCCTGAGGCCGGTGTGGGCGAGCCGCACACGCGACTTCTGGGCGCCGCACGTGTCCGAGCACGCAGGCCAGTACTACATGTACTACTCCGCGAAGCCCGATGCCGCGCTCGCCGACAGCACGCGCGGGCTCTGTCTCGCCGTCGCCACGGCAACGAGCCCGGCCGGTCCATTCACGGACGTCGGCCGGCCGCTCCAGTGTGGTCCAGGCTTCGTGAACATCGATCCCATGCAACTCGACGATCCGCTCACCGGCCAACCACTGCTCTACTGGGGTTCGGGCTTCGGTCCGATCAAGGTGCAGCCTTTGGGCCCGGATCGCATGTCATTCGCGTCGGGCACGCGTCCCATCCCGCTCGTGCACGTGCAACCATCACCCGACTCGACACGCTACCAGCGACTGGTCGAGGGTGCGTGGGTCACGTACCACGCGCCGTGGTTCTACCTGTTCTTCTCCGGCGACAACTGTTGCGGGCCGCACGCGCATTACGGCGTGATGGTCGCGCGCGCTCGCGCCGCGACGGGCCCGTTCGAGACGCTCGCCGACGCAACCGGTCGGCCGCAAAGTGTGATCGTCGAGAGTACTGCCGAGTGGATCGCGCCGGGCCACAACTCGGTGCTGCGTGATGCGCACGGCGACGACTGGATGTTCTACCACGCGATCGATCCGCGCCGCTCGCGCCGGCCCGCCTCGCGACAGGCCAACACCCGCCGAGTGATGCTCATGGACCGCATCGTGTATCGCGACGGGTGGCCCGCGCTCCTGGGCGGCGCTCCGTCGAGCACGCCGCAGCGCGCGCCAGTGCCCTGACGGCGCGCGTGGTATCAGACGCTATCAATCTGTAATTACGAGCTTGCGCGCTGACCGGGCGCCGGACCCGAGGATTGGCGACCATTTCGGTCGTCCGCCGCGCATCACTGTCCGTCGAGCGAAGTACCGCCCACCCCCGAGTCACTCAGGTACTCGCGTAGCCGCGCATAGAACTCGCCGACGACAAACTGATGCACGTCGCGCGGAGAAGGCGACACGAACAGCTGGCCGTCGATGAGCTCGTAACGCTGCCCGTCTTCCGGCAGCTCGTCGAGCATGTCGACGGTCCAATCCACGATTGTCGCGGGCATAGCCAAACGATAGACCACTCGGCGAGAGGTACGCAAGCTGACATCGCGCACGATGCCATCGCGGGTAACACCCGCCGTCATCCTTTCCACGCTTCGTGATACGTTTCAGCGCGTCAAGCGCCGAGGACGTCCGCCGGCAGCTTTTCCGCGTCCGCTGTAAGCGGTCCGCTGTCGCCCGTTCGTACCTGCCGCTCCTCCTCGACATACGCCACCGCGCCCTTCTCCGGCGTAATGCCCCGCCCGAATCGCTGCGCCCACAACCGCGTGAACTCGGCGCCGAGCAGCACGATCATCGACGTGTAGTAGACCCAGATCAGCACGATGGCGAGCGACCCCGCCACGCCATATACGCTGCCGGGATTGCTGCGGCCGAGGTAGATACCGATGATCGTCCTGCCGAGCGTAAACAGCGTCGCCGACATGAGCGCCCCGGCGCGCACGTCACGCCATGCGATCCGCGCGTCAGGAAGGTACCGGTACATCACGGCAAAGAGACCCGTAATGATCCCAAAACCGACGAGGGTGGTCAGGACCTGGAACACCGTTGTCGGCGCGTCGCCATTCGAGAGGCGCTCGCCGATCGCGACCAGCGTCGTATTCACCGCAAGCGACACGAGCAGCAGGAACGCGAAGGTGATGACGACGCCGAACGAGAACACGCGCTTCATGAGAAAGACATGAAACTGGTTCCGCCGAGGATCCGGCTTCACGCCCCAGACCTTGTTGAGTGCCGATTGTAGCTGCGCAAAGGACGTCGTGGCACCGAAGCCAAGCACGAGCAGGGAAAGCAGCGTCGTGATGGTCGCCGTGGAGTTGGCAAGGTGCGCGTTGCCGATGATGACGGCCACCTGATCTGCGCCGCCGCTGCCGATCAGCCCTCCCACCTCGCCGACGATCGCCTTCTGCGTGCTCTCCGGATCCGCGACGCGGCCCACGATCGTCAGCAACAACGTCATGAGCGCGGGCAGCGAGAAGAAGGTGTAGAAGGAGAGCGCTGCGGCCATCGACGAGCAGTCGTCGCTGAAGAAGGCCAGGATCGTGCCCCACACCAGGCTGCCGAATCCGCGCAGCGTGGACATCGGGCCGGGCCAGGCCATCTCGACGGCAGCCTCCTGCGCCTTCTCCACACTCTCCGCCTTCTGCTCGGCGGCAGGCGAATCGGTGATTGGCGCAACGTCCTTGTTCGCGAGGGCGGTTGGGGTGTCTGGGAGCGGCATGGCGGCCACGTGCGCAAGATTCATCCCGCGTTTCGTCGCTTGCAGCGGCCCTCTCCCGCAACGATGATTGTGCGCTCGCTGTCCCAGATCGACTCGACGCCGTTGGCGGGCGTGGTGGTGCAGCTCCTCTCCGCAACCGGCGCGGTCGTCGCGCAACGTCTCTCCGATCAACGCGGCGGATTCGTGCTCGCCGCAACTTCACCCGGCACATGCCAGCTGCGGGCGCTGCGAATCGGGTTCCGCCCGACTGTTGGTGCGCCATTCTCGGTGTTGGACGCCACGACGGTCGAACGCTCCATCCTGCTTGCCGGACTGCCGGTCCGGCTCGGCCAGGCACGCGTGTCGGCTGCGGAGCGCTGCTCGTCGCGCGCGGACACCAACTCGCTCGGCTTTCGCGCATGGGAGCAGGCGCGCACCGCACTGGCGGCGGCCCTGAGCACGCGCGACGAATCGGGCTATGTAGTCGACTACGTCTCCACGGAACGCCATTGGGACGACCGGCGCAACAGGGAGTTGAGCTATTCACAGGTGGAGAGGCGTTCGAGCTCCGTGCGCACCTTCCACGCGCTTCCGCTCGAGCTACTCGCGGATTCCGGCTACGTCACGCGTCATGGTGACGCCACCACCTACGCGGGCCCCGACGAGGAAGTGCTGCTCTCGGAAGAATCCGCCACATATCACTGCATCTCCGCAGCGCCATCGGGGGCGAACGCGGATTCGATCATCCTCCGGTTCGAGCCCACGCCTGATCGGCGACTCCCCGACATTCGTGGCTCGCTCGTGCTGTCCGCGGCGAGCGCCCAGCTTCGGAGTCTCCGCTACGAGTATGTGAACGTCGTCCCCTCAGAGCTTGCACGGGGCGCTGGAGGTTCGATGTCGTTCTTGAACCTGCCGAGCGGTGGTTGGGTCATCCGGGAGTGGTCTGTTGTCACGCCAATGGTGACCGCCGTTTCGCCAAGGGGCACATTCGGGCCACTCGGACGCCGGTTCCCCGTCCGCGGAGGATCGGCCAGCGCGGTCCTCGAACGCGAAGCGATGCACGAGACACGCGGCGAGATCTTTCGCGTCACGCGCGGCGGTGAGCGCGTGTGGTCTGCACCAATGGCTTCACTGCGCGGTCGTGTCACCGACAGAGGTGGCGACGGCCAGTCAGGTGTCTCGGTCCGCGTGCTTGGCGCGCGGAATGGCGTCGCCACGGATGGCGACGGACGCTTCTCGCTCGGCGAGGTGCGCGCGGCCGATCTCCTCCTCGATCTGCGTCCGTCCTATGCGGATTCATTGGGTATCGATTCGCGATCGGCGCGTGTCGTCACGAGTCTCGACGACAGTCTCGCGGTGCGCTTCGAGATCCCGTCACGCCGAGAGGCGATGGTCGAAGCGTGCGAAGGCGGGGGTTCGTGGGTATCGCGCGGTGGACGCGGACGTCGTCGCCACGTGGAGGAGGAGCGACGGCGACTCCGCGCGCGTCGTGAGCTCGAAAGTGCGCACCGTGGGCGGTGCGTACATGCTGTGCGGAGCGCCAACTGGGCGCTTGGTGTCGCTCGTGGCGACCGGCGCGCAAAGTCTTTTTAGCGCCTACGGGAGAGCGGGAGTCCACAACTGACATTTTACGCTTCCTCTCGATTCAGGGCTCCTCAGGATCCTCGACTACTCTTCGACCGCCACCTGACACCGGATCGCGCGGATGAGTCGGATGCGCGTTTTGAAGCATGAAGCTCAAAGTCAAAAAGGATTTGATCTGGCTGATGCATGGACCGTCACGGATGCACTGAGAGTGCGTCCCCGAGCATCTGCGAAAATCCGCAAGATCCGCGTTATCCGCGTAGCCCCAATGTCTGAGCAGCTGGCCCGAGGCAGTTATCCACACCTCGAATACCGACCAATTATCTGACGCGCATCACCCCTTGCATCGTCGCCGAATGTCCCGGGAACGTGCACAGGAACACGTAGTCGCCAGGCGCCGACGGAGCCTCGAAATAAATCGACTCGGACTTCCGCGGCTCCAACAACGCCGTGTTGAACAGCACGTCGTCGCTCCGGGGAACGTAGTGCAGTCGCGTCCCATCCAGCCCCAGCTTGAGCGCCGCATCGGCGACGCGCGTTGCCGTGCCCGGCTTCGCAATGACGACGTTGTGCAGCATGTCGCTGACGTTGGCAAAGTCGAGGCGCACGCGCGAGCCGGCCTTCACGTCGAAGGCAGCGATGCTGTACTTCAAGCCGTCAACGCCCTGTACCGCCACGGTCTGGTCAGCCTTGCCATTCCACGAAGCGGGCATGGTCGTCTGCCTCTTGGTCGCAACCCCACCTAGGCTCGTGGCTACTGGCGCCGGTGCCGGCTTACTCACGCTCGACGCAGTCGTTCGAGTCGACTCGCTGCTCGCCGACGAGACAGCTGATGCGGTCACCGGAAGCGCCGTCCCCCGTCCGCCGTCCCCCGCGTTCGTTCCCCGTTCGCCGTCCGCCGGTATCTGATTCAACGTGTAGTACCCGAAATCATGCAGCAACGGCGTCGATGTCCCCGACCGCACGCCAGCCATCTTGATCTCGAAGATGTAGCCCTGCCGCAGCGAGTCCAGCACGAGGCGCGCACTGCGACCATCGGCCGACACCACCACGCTCCTGATCGCATGCGTCACCTGGTTGATCACGGGCGACCCATAGATGTGGTGGTACTTGTAGATGAAGCTGTTCACGCCGTAGCTCGCCGGATCGCCCGCCGTTGCCCGGTCCACCGGCGCCGTGAACGTGATCTCGAATCCATCCGGCCGCGCTTCAATCCGATGTGCTTCGAACGGGACCTTCCCCGTCCACATCAGCCGTTGCAACCCATAGGGCGCTTTACCCGTCGCCGCCCAACCGCGACTCGTCTGCCCCACGAACATCGACGCGTCCTTGCCCCACACCTCACGGAATACGCCGGAGACAAAACCCTCCCGGAAGGGAAAGACGACACCCTGATACACGCCGTGCACCTTCTCGAGGTAGACGCGCATGATCTTGCTCTGCCCTTCATCCCCCACGAAGAGCTGGCCGGCAAAGGGGCCGAAGCCGCCTCGCGTCGAATCGACGAGAATCGCCGACGTCGAGATGCCGAGGATCGCATGCGGAAACCACACCGCCGGTGTGTTGAGGTGCGGCACACGCTTCGCCACCTCGAACTTCGGCTCACCGGTGTCCGGAATGTCCGCCTTGGTCAACTTTACAGGCGACCCAGGTTCGCCCGACCACTTGAGCCCCATCGGGTTGCCCATGAAGTCGCCTGACTGCACCTGCGAGATCCCCCCCGACCCCACCCAATCCCCCTGGTTCTCGGCGTAGAAGAGGTCGCCGGCAAGATTATACCCGAAGCTCGACGGCGACCGGAAGCCCGCGGCGATCGGCGTCATGTCGCCATTCGGCGCGATCTTCAGCATCCATCCACGCCACTTAACAAAGCTCTCGCCGTATCCCACCCACGCCAGGTTGAGCGTCACGATCATGTCGCCCGTCGGCGACAACACCGGTCCGAATGAGTACTCGTGATAGTTGCCCGAAAGCGGCCAGGAATACACGGTCTCATACCGATCAGCCTTGCCGTCGCCGTCAACGTCACGGAGTCGCGTCAGCTCGCTGCGCTGCGCCGTGTACAGCGCGCCGTCGCGGTACATCAGTCCGAGCGCCTCGTGCAACCCCTGGGCGAATCGCGTGAAGTGCGGTCGTCCACCATTCAGGCTCGACGGATTTTCGATGAGCCACACCTCGCCGCGCCGAGTGGCGACCCCGAGTCGTCCGTCAGGCAAGGTCTCCAGGCCACCCACCTCCAGCACCACCCCCTCGGGAATGGGTAGCGTGGTGAGCCGATAGTAGTCGTTCTCGCTTGGGGCACGCGCTGAATCGGCATTGGACCCCTGTGCCGCCGCGCTCGCGCTGAGCCCTGCTGCGAGCGCGATGGTGATGACCGGAATGCGCATTCGGCAGCGGGCTGTGACAGCGCGGATCGCGGCGTTCTGAAAGATCATGGCTCCTTACCAGACGATGGAGTACGCAACCGATGCCGCGCCGCGAGTGAACTGCACCGGAATGAGGAGCTCGTCCAATCCGTTCGACCTCCTGAGGATCGGCTGCGCGGCGTCGTGAAGCGTGATGTAGAAGTTCCTGTCTCCAACGACGTACAAGCCGTCGCCCTGCCGCGTGATGTGATCCGCCTGGGCGAGCTGCACATACAGCCGGTCGGCGGTAACTCCACTCGAAGGCGCGTGAATGCGCAGCTCGCGGTGCAGCGACAGTCCGTCGGCATCAGGACGAAGAGCGTCTTCGATCGCCGCGCCGCGAAGGTGAGCGAGAAACGTAGGATGCCCACTCTTCTCGAGTACATATCCGTCGCGCCGAAATTGTTTTTCATCAACTGAATCCGGCCACGCTGCGTTGACGTCCGCGAGATACGCGACAGTCGGCGTACCCGGCAGCGTCACCACGCTACCCAGTGGCTCGGCAGTCTGGTCTTCGCCGCGCTCGTGCCACATCTGCGTCGTCTCGAGAAACGGCCCGCGCCACACATACAACAGCGATCCCTGCGCGAGGTCGTATGTGTAGTGCACGCCACGCGGATCGGCGACGGACGCCGCAATCACGCGCTTCGTGTTCCGGTGGCGTATGAAGCTGCGGAGCACCACCGGTTCGGACTGGGGCTCCACCATGATCGGGTTCACCGGCGCGCCGAATCCGCCGCCCCCTCCGCCGCTGTCTTCGCTGAGCGACTGCCGCTCCACGCCTGGCCCTTCCACCATCACCGAAACGTCATGCCGGTTGTACGACGCCCGATTCTTGTAGTAACTCACCGCGAATGCATGCGGTCCCGGCGTGAGCTCGACGTCGCCAGAGCTGCGCCGCTCGGCGCCGTTGTGCATGACGACTGTCTTGCCGTCGATGGTCAGCGTTCCGCCACCGACAGATGGTCCGCGCGCAGCCGCGTCCCCACCAATCCAGCCGAGCAAAAGTGTGAAACGGTAGTTGCCAGCCGCGGGTGCGTTCACGTTGCCCTCGTACGTCACCGCGAACTTGTCCTGCGGTGTGGGCAGGTTCGCTGAGATCGCGATGGCAGTCCCCTCACGCAGTGGGGCGTGCGTCCTCGCGTACGACGCATCCATCGCATCGCCCTCATACACGCGATAGCGCAATCCCGTGAGCGCGAGCGATCCAGTGTACGACTTGTAGCGGACGTTGCGCAGCGCGAGCGCGCCGCGAACGTCCTCGATCACCAGCGGGCCAGTCGCGCGCTCATCGTTCCAAGTTGCGCCTTGCGTCGGGCCGGTCACTTGCACGTTCTCCTGCACCACCACGCCATTCACGGTCACCTTCGCGAATCGCGCGTTTGACACCTTCTGCCCCATTGAGAACCTGGGAGCGCGAAAGACAATATCGACATGCTGCCAGAGCCCAGGCGCACGAGCGGCGTTCTGGAGTGGAATGGTGCCTTCGAATGCTTCATGCGACGGGCCACGCACGTCATTCAATCGCGGGGCGACAGCGCCGATGGTACCGAGGCTTGCCGCGCTCGACGTCCGGCTATCCGTGAGCTGGACACCGTACCGGCCCATGAGCAGCACCATCGACATCGATCCCTTTGCCAGCATGACATCAAACGAGAGATCAAGGTCACCGTGCTCCCATGTCGTCGACACAGGCGCACCCGACGCGCTGTTTACGAGCACGCCGGTGCCGCGCGACGAAACGAGCGCAGCAGAGTTCGGGCCGTCCGTCACTGTACCGCCGACGATCTTCCACGTTCCAGCGACCGCGCGCAGCCCCGTCAGGTCGGACAACGCGAGTGTCGTCGGTGGCAGGTCGACGATCGTCGCAACGGGGTTCTGGGCTGCTGCATTCCCCACCTCGATGGTGGCGGCCAGGAACAGCAGGAGGAGAGTTGTCGCGCTTTGAATGGTAGGACGCATGCGGCCAGAATGTCGGGACGTGATGCGGATTCCGCTAGGCGCGAGGAGTCCGAGCTACGATCCCCGCGGCATCAGCACGCCATGTCGCCGAAAAAAGGTGAGAATCATGCTGGTCGCGTCTGGGCCAGTCGGTGCGAGGAAGGGGACACCAGTCGCGCCGCCGCTCCACGCATGACCAACACCCGGGAACAGGTGCTGCTCCACGGGCACCGCCTGGCCGGATGCGTGGGCGTTGACCTCGGTCCACTGCCGGACGATTGCGACAAGGTTGACCGGATTAACCGTCTTGTCGTCGGCTCCCTGCAGCGCGATCACGGGCATCGCACGGGCGCGCGCACCCATTCGCGCGAGCGCCCGCTTGCCGAGCAGTGCGGCGCCGGGCGTGCCATCCCGCATTGCCGCAAGGGCTCCCGTGAAGTCCGTCGCAGCAAGTGCCGGCATCCCCGAGTGCAGCGCAAGCGCGCCGATGCGGTCGGGATAGTCGACGGCCAGGTTGGCTGCCATCGCCGCACCCGCCGACATACCGACGAGCGCCGTTCGCCGTGGACTCACACCGTACAACCGCGCGACTGAGTCGATGAGGCCCGCAAGTATGCCCGCCTCGCCACGATCCCTGCCGGTTTGCTCGGGCACATACCAGTTCCAGCACCGGAGCGCATTCGCGGCGGCCGACTGCTCGGGATAGATCACGATGAACCCGTCGTGATCCGCGGCGTCGTTCAATCGCGTCGCCATCGCGAGGTCAGCCACCTTCTGCGCGCAGTCGTGCAGCACAACGAGGAGCGCACGATCCTCGTGTCGAACCGGGAGTGCCGTCGGCACGTGCAGTACGTATTCTCGTACGCCGTCCCGGTTGGCATAGGAGTACCGCTGTGTTTCCGGTGCAGGGTCGGCTGCAGGGTGGCTGCCCGCGCAGCCAACGACCCACAGGAGCCCGAACAGAGTACCGCGCACGCGAATTGGAATGTTATGCCTCCGCTGACAGTGATAGCCTGTGCAGAGATATACTCGCGCGGCAGGCACGTCGAGGGTGACGCGGTGGTGGTCAACGTCGCGTCGAGCGGCCCGGCAACCTTCCGGGGGCGATGCCCGAAGCCGCGACTCGGCTTCGACCATCGTATCAAGCCCTACTGCCACACGGCGTCGAAGCTGTAATGGCCGTAGCCCGACTGCCCATCATAGATGCGAATGATGCCGGTGTAGTTGTTCTCGGAATTCGGCTGCTGAATGACGTCCACCGTACCGCGACCCGCGCGCAGGCGTATCGTGATTTGTCCAGGAAGGTCGCGACGCACGGCGCCGCTCACCGTCGACCGAACGCGAAGCGGGGTTCCCCCATTGCCCTGTTGGATTCGCACCGTGCCATTGCGCCAGATGAGCTGGATGGTGTCGTCGACGTCACCCTGCCACTGGAGCAATGGGAGGTTGTCGCGTGCGATGACACCGTTGTTGCCGTTGTTGCCGTTGTTGCCGTTGTTGCCGTTCGAGCGGCCATATCCCCGCCCGTTGCCACGGGTATAGCGCGGATCATCAGTGGGACTCCAATAGGCCGTGACGCGATAGCTGTCCGCGCCGCCATCGTTGTCCACGACCTGGATGTGCGCCGTGTAGTTGTTCTCCGCCGTGGGCTGCTGGGTCACGGTGACGCTGCCGCGCCCCCGAGTGGCAACGACGCGCAGCATACCCGGACGTGAGGGCAAGGCCGACGTCCTGCTGAAGCGCGCACGCGAGCGG
>JALYVY010000074.1 GCA_030852985.1 Gemmatimonadota bacterium
GAGTAGCATCGTCGACCACACCCGGCGCAGGGTCACGCCGCGCGCGCCCGCCAGAGGGCCAGCGTGTAGTCCGCGATGGCGAGCACTGATGTCATTCCCACGGCCGCCAACAACAACGGGACGACCGAGGGCGCAACGAGCACCGCCGCAAGGGTAAAGAGCTGGAGCACGGTCACCGCCTTGCCCAATATCCTCGCCTTGAACTCGACGAGTCGCAGCCACGGAATTGCGCGCGACACCAGGAAGCCAACGGCGGTCGCAATGTCCCGCGACAGCAGGATGAAGTACGCCGACGTGGAGAGGCGCCCCGTGAACAGGAAGGTGCAGACGACCGTGAGCACGAACACGCGATCCGCGATGGGATCGAGCAGCGCTCCCCAGCGCGACGTCGCGTCCACGCGGCGAGCGAGCCACCCGTCGAGGAAATCCGTCGCCGCCGCGACGCCGATGAGGCTGACGCGCGTCTCGAGGCCGCCCGTCGCAACGAAGCCCGCGGCCAGCACGAGCCGCGAGCAGGAAAGCAGATTCGGGAGGCGTCCAAGCGCGCGGCGAGAAGTCGACATGTGCGACGTGGAAGATAAGCGTGCGCGCCCAGCAGCGACCTTGCCGCACCCAATCACCACCCGTAAGCTTTTGGGTTGATCGCCGAGTCCGTCATCCTGGAGCCGCATGCCCGACAAGATCGCGCTGTTGAAGAACGTCGCCATCTTCAAGGATCTCGACGACGGCGAGCTCGCCGAGATCGCCGAAATCTGTCGTGAGGAGAAGTTCGTCAGTGGCGAGTACATCTTCCGCGAGGGTGAGCACGGCAACCGCTTGTACCTCATCTGCGAGGGCGAAGTCCGCATCAGCCGTGACGTCCCCGGCAGCGGCGAAGAGGCGCTGGCCATCCTCAAGCTCGGCGCCCTCTTCGGCGAGATGGCGGTGTTCGATCGCAGCGAGCGCTCCACGCATGCCATCTCGAATGGGGGCACGACGGTGCTGACGATCACCCGGCCGGACTTCGAGATGGCCCTCGACTTCAACCGCGAGCTCGCATACAAGGTGCTGTGGGCGGTTACGCGCGTGCTCTCGGGCCGCCTGCGGAACACGAACGATTCGCTGCGGTCGTTCCTCGCAATGTCGATGTTCTGATTGTTTGGCGTTGTGGAGGGCGTTGCGGGTCCACAACGCGGATCATCGCGGATTTTACGGGTCCACGCGGATCTTCCTGCTCTCAGCGACGCGGCGGGGACCGGCGCAAGGTTCTCGCTGACCGATGCAACGAAGCACGCAAGCGTTTGGAATGGAGCACCGCGCCTGGGCGCCGCCGGTCATATCCTTTTGGAGCTATCCGCGTAGATCGAGGGAGATCCGCGCAGATCAGCGTTGCCCCCAACCACGTTTCTCATGCCGGCTTTTCGAACCATCTTGACTCTCGCGACCGCCGCTGACCTGTGCGCCGCGACCGCCTGCACCACCTCGACGACCACCCATGTCGACATCCTCCCCTCGGCGAGCGGCGTCGCTGCGATACCAGTCGCCACCGGCTGGCTCGGCGACCCACGGATTGGACTCACGCGCGATACGGCCCTCGCAGCGACGCTCTCCGACATCGATCCCACCCGCATTCGCGCCACGGATTCGACGCTCGTCGCATTCGGCACCCGCAACACGTTCTCGGATACCATCAGCGCGACCCACGGCATCGGGGCCGCGCGGCGATGGCTGCACGCGCAGCTCCAGACCACGAGCCGCGACTGCGGCGGGTGCCTCCGTGTCGAATACGATGCCGCCGTCATACCTGTTCCCCGCCATCCGCAGCACGCATCCGTCAACATCGTCAACGTCCTCGCGATCCTTCCGGGCCGTGACACGAATCGCGTCGTCGTCATTGGTGGTCACTACGACTCGTGCATCTGCAGCATCGCGCCGAATGGCAGCTTCGACTCCACCAGCACCGCGCCGGGCGCGGATGATGACGGGTCAGGAACGTCAGCCGTTGTCGAGCTCGCGCGCGTCGTCTCGCGGCGTTACCCGAAGGGCCTGGACGCAACCGTCATCTTCGTCCTCCATGCCGCCGAGGAACAGGGACTTCTCGGCTCGACGCACCTGGCCCAGCGCCTGAAGGCGGAAGGCAAGCACGTCATCGCCGGCATGACGGACGACATCGTCGGAAACGTGATTGCCCAGGATGGCTCGGTCGATTCCACGAGCGTTCGCGTGTTTGCCCAGGACCCCGACACCTCTGGAAGCCGTGAGCTCGGCCGCTACGTCTGGGGGCTCGGCGCACTCTACCTGCCGCGGCTCGAGGTGATTCCCGTATTCCGGCTCGACCGGATCGGGCGCGGGGGCGACCACTCGCCCTATATCCTGGCGGGCTGGCCCGGACTTCGCTTTACGGAACGGCTGGAAAACTACAAGCGCCAGCACCTCCCGACCGACGACCTGTCCCACGTGAACTTCGAATACGTTGCCCAGGTGGCCCGCCTCAACGCGGCCACCGTCATTTCGCTCGCTTCCGCACCGGCATCCCCGGATACGGTCATCGCGCGGCGCGAGAATTCCGCGTCCGGCGGACAGGCATGGTCACTTCGGTGGAGCCCGGTTCAGGGTGCGGTGCGCTACGAAGTGCTCGTCCGTCGAACCACCTCACCGACCTGGGATCATGCAATTCAGGTCGGGGCGGTGCTCACGCATCAATTGGAATTCCAGCTTGACGACGGGTGGGCAGCGGTCCGGTCCGTTGGCGCGAACGGACACAAGTCCATCGCGCGCGTGGCGGGCCCCGGCGCACGTCCCGCGGCTGCCGGCCGACCAGGTGAATGAAGCAGCGCCGCTTGCCCACGTCAGCGCGGACTTGGTCGGTGTTCGCTCCGGACCGTTGCGTGACGCGGCGCTTCTCAGCGGCCTGCTCATTGCCGCTGCGGGTGCGGCGGGCCTCAACGCCGTCGGCGCGCCGGTGGTCCATGTCGCGCCATCGGGCGCCATTGCCGCCGTGCTTCTACTCGATCCCTGTCACGTGAGCATACACTCGCTTCCTGAGCGCGAGCTCGCGCTCGTTGATGTCCTCGCACGCGATGCATCGGCCGCGGAGAAGGCGCTCGACGTCTTCGTCCGTCGCCTCGCGCCGACCTCCGTCACGCGCGAAACGCGAGCGCGCGGCTGATGCGCGCACTCCTGCCAGTGCTGCAGGTCCTGCTCGTCATCATCATCGTGGCGTGGGACATCATCCTGAGCGCGCGCATCGCCCAGGTGCGGAAGCTGCCCCGCCCCTTTGTCTTCCTGACGGCCCTCTCCGGGTTCCTGCTGCTACCCGCGCTCTTCATCCACCTGGCGACGTCGGAGGCAATCACGGCCCGGTCGGTGACGGCGGTCGCATGGATCTGGCCGCTCACGCTCGTCATCTTCGCGCTGCAGGCGCTGTATGCCGCAGCGCGCCGGCTCGTGAACCCGTTCCTCGGCTTCTTCATGTCGGCGTACGACGTGCTGATTGCCGTCGACGTCGTGCTGCGATTCCTCGCGGCCGAGGGTCGCCCGCTGCCAACGGCGGCGCTCACGTTCCTGGCCGCCACCGCGGGCGCGTTCGCATTCGTGACGCAGTCCCCGGAGATGATCGCGTCGCCCGCGTTCCTCTTCGTCCCAATGGCCGCCCCGGCGTTCCCGGCGCTGCGCGCGTGGTCTGCCAGCTTCCGCTTCTTCCTCGCGGTGGTGGCTTTCCTGTGGATAGCCGTCCTGGTCTCGCAGGCGCCGCCTGCTTATGAAACGGTGAAGTCCTACATCAATCACGATCCGAGCACCGAGCGCCTTCAGGAGCGCCCCGCGAGCGACCTCGAGATCGGCATCAAGATCTTTCCCGACCTGGCTGGCGGTCCGCCGCCATCGGCCATCAAGAATGATCTCGCCCTCGTCGACACCCTGGGCGTCGCCGTCGTGAGCATCACCATCATTCCCGAGCAGATCAACAAGGCGGGGCTCGACTCCATCGCGCACACGCTCGAAGTGCTGCGCGGCGACAGCACGCAGCTCATCGTCACGCTCGGCTACGTCACCAGCCTGAATCCACTGCCGGGACGGACGTTCGACGAGGCGAAGCGGTTGGCGTCGATCGAGGAAATCGTTCGCATCCTTCGCCCAGACATCCTTGTTCCAGCGCTCGATCCGTATGGTGCCGGAGCGCTCTCCACCGGCTCACGGCCACCCGATTTCTGGCGCAATTACCTCACGCGCGCATCCGCGGAGGCGAAGCGGGCGCGCCCCCGCACTCGGGTGGGAGTTGCCGCGTCGACATATGACAGCAGGGACAGCACGCTGTACGCCTGGGCAGCCGCGCCGGGCTCACCCGTCGACGTCGTAGGATTCTCGCTCTGGCCGTCTGCGGCGGGTTTGCGAACGCTGGATGCCGCGCGTGGAGCGGCTGACCGCTGGATGCGTGAATCGAAGTCGACGAAGGATCATTGGGTGTTCTCGACCGGTGGCTACCCAGGCGCACATGGGGAGGCGAGCCAGGAACAGGCAGTGTGGGATGCACTCGCATGGTCGACAAGCCGCCCGTTGATCAAGGGCCTCATTGTGGCCGAGGCGGGCGATTACAGCAGCGTTCGCGGGATACGCGCCGCGGATGGGCATCTGCGCGCGGTTGCGTTCGCGATCAAGCGCGCCATCAAGGGACTGCAGGAATCCGCAGCGCCTGACTCCACGCCCGCGGCGTTGCCCAAGTCACGGGCGCGAGTGGGCCGGTAGGGCTTACACCGCCCGTCCCACCCCGCGCACGATGCCCTCCACCCTTCGGCTCTCGTCGAAGTAGGTGCGCGCGAGCGCCATCATCTGTGCGGCGCTCACCGCACGCACGCGCGCTTCGTACTCGGCCAGTTCGTTCAATCCGCCGAACATGTAGGCGTCCACCATCTCGGCGAGCACCGAACCGCCGCTCTGCTGGCTGATGGCGTGTGTGCCGATGGCGTATGTCTGCGCCTGTTCAAGCTCTCGCGAAGTGACGGGCGTCTCTCGCAGTTTGGCGAACTCCGACAACAACCCCTGGCGTGCGACGTCCTCTTTCTCCGGCGAGGTCGCGATGTACGCGCCGAATGCTCCCGCCAGCATCCGCTCGCTGGAGAAGGCGTGCACGGTGTAGCCGAGTGACTGCTTATCGCGAAGCTCGTCGAAGAAGCGACCTCCCAATCCGCTTGCCACGCCGGCGATCATCTGCGCAGCGAAGCGCGACGGGTCGTCGCGCGCGGGGCCACGAAAGAGCATCGCCAGCGCAGTCTGCGCCTTGTCGCGCGCGTCGACGCTTTGAATCGTTGCGGTCGGCCACTCGGGGCGTTCCAGCGGTGACACGGTTCCGCCCAACAACTCGGTGAACGGCGCCGCCATCATGGCGGCCAGCTCGTCGGGGTCGGCGTCACCGACTATCGCGAGCATCGTTGCGCCGCTCAGAAAACGCGCAGCGTGCCACTCTCGCACCGCCGCCGCGGTGATGCGCGGCAGCGTCGCTTCGTCGCCGTTCACCGGCACGCCGTAGGGATGTCCCGCGTAGGCGGCCATGGTGGCAAGCCGCATCGGATAGCGGTACATGTCGTCCCGCAACGCCGTGAGGTCTGACAGTGCGACCGCGCGCTCCGTGTCGAGGGCGCCGTCAGGCACGGTGGGGTGCTGTGCGACATCACCGAGCAGCCCGATCGCGGCCGCTGCATTTCGCGCAGGAACACTGATTGACCACCCAAAGCTCTCACTCGCGGCACCCGCACCCACGCTGCCTCCGAGCAACTCCCCCTCCTCGGCAATCTGTTCGGCAGACCGGAGACTCGTTCCCTTGAGCGCAGTGCGAACAAGCATCGCAGTGAGCCCCGCGTCTCTCGCAGGCTCGTCGCGCGATCCGCCCACCGCGAAGACGCCCGCGTGCACGAGCGCTCCGGCCTTGCGACGCACGAGGAGCGGGGTGCCGCTCTCGGTGCGGTACACCCTTACGCCGGATTCTTCTCGTTCGATGCGGAGGCGCGTGTGGACCGCCGGGGCCTCGATGGTCGGGAGTGTCGCGGGCGTAACATCCGCCGATGGCGCGGCATCGAGGAACGCACGCATGACGTCCGCGTCCGCGGCAAGCTCGGTCGACGTCGTCGGGCGGTAGACGATGACAGACGCCTGATCCGGATCGAGGTAGGTTCGCGCGAGCGATGTCAGCTCCTCGGGCGTCACCGACAGTGCGCGCTGCAGGTACTCGGCGCCGCGCCGCCAGCCGCCGAGTGCCTCCCATTCCGCGAGGTAGTTGGCCTGTCCTTCCATGTCCTCGAGACGCCGCACCCAGCGCGATTCGTAGAGGCTCTTCGCGCGAATCAACTCGCCCTCGTTCACGCCACGTTCGCGCACGTCACGCAGTTGTGCCCATATCGCGCGGGCGGCCTCCGCGGCACGCTCCGGTGGCGACTCCGCATGAACGACAAAGACGCCGAGCGTCGTGGGCGTGTAGTCGTAGGCCGAGACGGAGGTCGCCAGCTTCTGTTCGCGAACAGCGCGGTAGAGCCGTGACGCGCGACCGCCGCCGAGCACCATCGAGAGGATGTCGAGCGCGGGCGTTGCATCGTCGAGGGTGCCGGGCGTGCGCCATCCGAAGGCAACCTGTGTCTGCCCGATGTCGCCGCTCAACTCGCGATAGCGAAAGCCCGGCGGCGCAAGCTCCACCGGCGACGCGGAGAGCGTCGGCGTGCCACGAGGCAGGCCTCCATAACGACGCGTGACCTCCGCGAGCGCCTCGTCGTGGTCCACATCGCCGACGATGGCAAGGACTGTTTGTTCGGGGCGATAGAAGTTGCGGTAGAAGCCGAGCATCGCGTCGCGGGTCAGCGCGCGCAGGCCAGGCTCGCGTCCGATGCGCCAGCGGCGGATGCGATGCCGGTCGTGGAGCAACTCGAACAGCGTCTCCGATGCAACGGCGCCAGGGTTGTCCGACTTCCGCTTCGCTTCCTGGATGATGACCTCGAGCTCGCGTCGCAACTCGTCGGCATCGACGAGGGAGTTGGCGTATGCGTCGAACTGGACGTCGAGACCAGTGGTGAAGCCAGACGACGGCAGCACCGTGTAATAGACGGTGTGATCGTAGATGGTGGCGGCGTTCAAGTATCCGCCCACCGCCTTGGTCTCGCGCGCGATTTCGCCCACACCGCGCGTTGGGGTACCCTTGAAGAACATGTGCTCGAGCACGTGTGCGATGCCCACGACGTCGTCGGTCTCGTCGAAGTAGCCGGCACGCACGTACGTCACGATGGCGACAACCGGCGCGGATTCGTCCCGCCTGATCAGGACCGTAAGGCCGTTGGGCAGCACCGTTCGCCGTACGGTGGACGGGTCGAGGGCGATGTCGAGATCGGTGCGTGTCATCGAGAAATCTTGAAAAGGCGGCGTTCTTCCCTCAGCGCGGATCACCACGGAAACTGCGGATCAGCGCGGATGCTTCCACTTGCGAAATACAGTCGGAGAACAAGGTCACGGTATTGAATCGTCACCGCGCCGCGCTGCCCCAACCACATCCATTCCACCAACCAACGTCCATCAAACAATCGCCAACCGCCGATAGCGCAACACCACCAGACCGGCGACGAAACATGCGATGCCGTACCCCGCATACCACTCGACAAGCGGCCAGGGAAGTGGCTCGGCCATCGCCAGCGCCTTGTACACTTCGTTCGTGCGGTGCAGCGGCGGAAGAAAGTACAGCAGCTTTGCGAGCACGGCGGGAGAGTCCTGGTACCGCTCCCAGAAGAACGTCGACGCGACCGCGACCGTGACGAGCGACAACCAGTCCCACCGCGCAGCCGCCGAGAGCAGGAAAGTGACCCCCGCGTACATGACGAACATGAGGGTGACCACGAGCAGCAGTCGTCCACTCAGGATTGGCCACACCAGCCCACCATACACCGCACCGAGCAGCGTGATCACGGTCGCGAACCCTAACGTGTTAATGACGAATGCCTGACCGTAGTAGCGCCACGGCGCGAGCGGCTTCGTGAAGAGGAACCGGTAATATCCCAGCCTTCGGTCATTGGCGACGATGCCATTCATCGCGAGCACCGCACCCACGAATACCATCCCGCCAAGAAATTTGCGCAGGAACATCTCATTGAAATCCTTCATCATCATTGCAGTTGCACCCGCCATCCCGCCCCATTTCACGATGAGCTTCGGTGGAAGCGCCGCGATATTCGCATGCAGCCGCGGCAACTCCGGTGAGATGGTGAGGTACCCGAGCAGCACGCCGATGACGATGAGTCCGATGCCCCGATCAATAAAAAAATCACGGAGTTGCCAGAGGCCGTAGCGCGTCAGGCGCGCACCACGCGACGGCGCGGTGCTGACAGCGGTGGCGGGAGTACGCTCACTCGGATTCGTCGACATGGTCATCCGTCGGTAGCCCGCCGCCCGACAGCTTCGCGGAATTGCTGCTCGAGCTCGGAGTGCACCGGATACAAGGCGTTCACCTGCGCACCGGCAGCGATCAGTTGTACGAGTCCACGGTTGATGTCGTCCAGTGAAACGTCAGACATCTCGAACTCACCTCGACCCAGCGATCGCGCCATCGGAAATTGCGTCGCCACGAGCTCCTGCCCTCTCGTCAACACGATTCGATACGCAGCACCTTCGGTGACCTGCCGCTCGGTCGCGCGGACATCCACGACGCGCACGAGCCGCCCGCGATCGATGATCCCGACGCGGTCGGCGAGTCGCGACAGCTCGTCGAGATTGTGCGACGCAATCAGGATCGTCCTGTCCGGTCGCCGCAGCTGGTCCACAATGTCGCGAAAACGGCCGGTCCACACCGGATCGAGTCCGTGCGTCGGTTCGTCGAGCACCACGAGCGGCGATTCCGCGAGCAACGCTTGCGCGAGCCCAACCCGCTGGAGATTCCCTTTCGACAACTGTCGCACGCGCTTGCCGCGATGCTCGTCGAGCCCGAGTTGCACGATCGCCGCCTCAACCCGCCCCGAGAGCTCGGATTGGGGCACGCCCGAGAGGATCGCGTAGCGCTCCAGTGCCGCCGTCAACCGCCACGATGGCGGAATGTTGATCAGCTCGGACAGGTAGCCGACGCCGTTACGCTGGACGAACGCGCGCGGATCCACTCCATCAATTCTGGTTTCCCCTTCCGAGGGCGCAAGGAAGCCGAGCAGCAGCGAGATGAGCGTACTCTTGCCCGCGCCATTCGGGCCTGCCAACCCAAACACCTCACCCTTCGCAATGTCGAGTGAGAAGTCGGTAAGCGCACGCACCTCACGCCCCGTCCAGCTGCGATAGCTCTTGCCGACGCCGGCGAATGCGATCACGACGTCCGCCGTCGCGCGGGCGACGCACTCCATCTCATCGAAGCTCGCACCATCCCCGCGCTAGCGACGTGGCGCCACGGTCATGGGGACGGTTGGCTGAGTCGGCGCGGATGGCGAAGGCGTACACGCAGACCACGGCCCAGCACCTGCTCGCCCGATCCACCGCTGCCCCTCGTCCACTCGACCAAGTCGCATGAGGGAACAACCGAGGTAGCCCTCGGACGTCTTGTCGTTGGGATCGGCCGTCAATGCCCGGATGTAGAACTTGCGCGCATCGTCAAAGTGCTGGGCAGCGAAGAGCGTGCTCGCCAATTCACGCAACGCAGTTGCATTCGACGGTCCGAGCTTCACCGCGTTTACCGCTTCCGTGTTCGCATTGCCGAGATTTCCGCGCTCACGCTCCATCCGCGCGAGATAGACGTGCGGCATGGGATCCGTTGGCACATCGGTGGATGCCTTTCGGAATGACGCTTCCGCTGCCTCCTGACGGCCTTGCTGAAACGCCTGCACGCCCTCCGCATAGGCCGAGCTACTCGTGCTCTTGCTCGACAGCGCAAACCAGGCAATGCCTCCAACGACCAACAGGCCAAGCAGTGCGAGCACCGGAAGCGTCCACGCCGGCCGAGCGCCGCGTAGTCCACTCGCGGTCGGCGTGGATGCAGTTGCGACCGGCGGCGACGTCGCAATGACCGGCGCGGCCACAGGTGCAGGACGCGCGGCCACCGCTTCGCCCATGAGCCCGGACTCGAGCGTGGCGAATGCCGCGCGCGTTGCGTTGACATCGCCTTCAGTGGGCGAGTAGTCCACCTGCCCGGCACGGTCACGCGCGGCATGGAACTCCGCCAGCGCGTTCGCCTGGTCAAGCGACAGGAAATTCCGCTGCCGCAACTCGCGAATGAGCGGTTGGCCTGCCAAGGTCGTTCCCCCCACCAGCGACCGGAGTCCGGTTTCCACGACGCTCCACGCTTCGATGATGTCGGCGGCGAGGTCCTCCTTGTCGCGTGAGGTGCTCAGGCGCGCAACGATAGGGCGCGCCGATTGCACCGCGTCGAGCGCGGCACGCTGTGCGGACGTGCTCATTGGACGATACGGAGTAGCCCGGCGTCTGCGCTCGCGCGCACGAACAGCTCGACATCGTGGCTCGGCACCCGCACTCCTGTCTCGCGGAAGGTCCGCTTGGCGATCCTGGACATGAAAGCCTCGAGCGACACCCCACGCTCGCCTTCCGTATCAACGTGTTGCAACGACCGCACGATCTCCTCCCACGAGCCAGTGAGCTGCCGACCATCCCGCGTCAGGACCTCGTGCGCCGAGACGATGGAGTCCTCGTCGGCCAACGCGTCCTGCGCCTTCCCGTCGGCCAAGGAGGAAAGAAGCGTGCCGAACAGTTCCAGCTGGCCCCGTGCCACCTCGGCGTCGCCGCCTTCGCCGCCAACCGCACCGTCAATCTCGATGAACAGTTCGTCGATGTCGTCCAACTCTCCGCTGAGTTCCTGAAGGCGATCTTCCCACGGCTTCAGCGACGGGTCGTGCTCCTCAAGCTTGTGAGCGGCGCGCTTCAGCTCGATCAGGCGCCAGATGCCCAGTTCGTCCCAGTGATCTTCGGTGGTGGAGCGTTCGAAGTGATAGAGTGCGCCGTCGTAATCGCCGCGATCGTACAGGATGTTCGCGAGATAGATGCGCGCCTCGGCATGCTCGTTGTCGGCCTGCAGCGACCGCCGCAACGATGCAATGGCCGCGTCGTCGTCGCCGAGCCGGTGCTGCGAGTAGCCAACGCAGGCGATTGCCTCGGCACTGTCGGGCGCCTGTTGGACAGCCACTTCGAAGAACTCGAGCGAAGCACTGAAGAGCTCGCGCCGGTCGCGTGATGAGGCTTCGCGAAAGAGGGCGCGGCCACTCTGGAGCATGAGGTCGAGGTCATCCGCGTATCCGAGCTCCAGCGTGCGACGGAAGCAGCGAAGGGCGGCGTCTTCGAGACCGAACTTGAGCAGCGTCTCGCCCAGGCCAGCAAGCGCATCCTCGTGCTCCGGCTCGAAGACCAGCGCTTCCTCGAAGCTACGGCGCGCCCACGCGAATTCCTCGCGAGCGAGGCGTGCATAGCCAACGCCGATGTGCAGCTCTACCGAATTGGGGTAGAGTGCGAGCCCTTCGCGAAGCACCGACAACGCGTCGTCGTACTGCCCTTCGTTGTAGAGCTGGTGCGCTTGCTCGTCATATTCTTCGGAGCTCAGGAACGGAGTGGCCATGGCGACGAAAGCCTCCTGCTCGTGAGGGACACCCAATTGTACCATTCAGTGGCAAGGAAGTTCAACAGCGTTCCTCCAAAATAAGTCGCTAATCTTTTTGCTCCCTTGGCTTGCGCGTGCGGTGTTCGCGCAGCGCGGTCGCAATCGCTCCGGCCAGGAAGGCGTTCTCCTCCAGTAATCCGAGGTTGGCTGATAAAGATCGCCCCTCGGTTGCGCGCAGCACCGCGCCCAGCAGGAACGGCGTCGTTGCAGCACCGCGCACGCCGGATCGCGCTGCCTCCGCGAGAGCATCGGACACCGCCCTGTCCACCAGCTCGCGATCGAGCGCGACGTCCTCCGGCAAGGGCTGCACGACCAGCGTCGCCTGGTTGCGGCCGAGCGCCCTGGACGCGAGGTAGATGGCGGCGATCTCTTCGGGTGAATCGGCACGCGCCGTCAGGGCCAGCCCTGTGGTTCGCGTAAAAAATCCCGGTAGATCATTCGTGCGATAGCCAACTACGGCGACGCCCAACGTCTCGAGTCGTTCGAGCGTTGCGGGGAGGTCGAGAATGGACTTCGCGCCGGCGCACACCACGATCATGGGCGTGCGCGCGAGCTCGCCGAGGTCGGCCGACTCGTCGAAGGGAGCTCCGCGATGGACACCACCAATGCCGCCAGTCGCGAACACGTCGACACCAGCTGCAGCGGCGATGCACAGCGAGGCGGCCACCGTCGTTGCCCCGTCCGCCTTCTGCGCAACGGCGACGCCGAGATCGCGCGAGGAAACCTTGCGAACCCCGGTGCGCGCCAGGAAGCGCTCGAGCTCATCGGCCTCCAGGCCAAGTGCAGATACACCCTGGACAACCGCCGTGATCGCTGCCAACGCGCCGCCGCGCGCCACGCCGGCCGTCATTCGCTCGGCGGCTTCCCGATTGGCCGGAACGGGAAGTCCCTGCGCGAGCACCGAGCTCTCGAGCGCGACGACAGGCGCACCCGACGTCAGGGCGGTTGCCACATGGGACAGAACGCGTACGGCGCCCGATCGCGCCGTTTCCGTCATTGCGTGGCGGCGCGCACGGGTCGCCGCGGCCACGCAGCCACGATCGCTTCGCCCATGTGCGCCATCATCACGTGTGCCTCGTTGTCAATGACGTAGCGTTCGTCGACGTTCTCCTTCGTCAGCACGCAGTACGCGATCCGCGACTGCAGCGGAAATAGCCCGCACTCGGTGCGGACCTTGTCGGTCGCGCCGGTCTTGTGCGGCACGTTGAGTCCCACGACGGAGCGTTGGAGGTTCTCGAGGTCCTCGTTGTGCGCGAGGATGTCGAGCATGGCGCTGTCGGCCTTCGGGCTCACGGCCTTCCCCTCGGACAGCAGCGCAAACAGCCGCGCCATCTCATTGGGTGTCGTCACACCCAACCCGTACTTCACCGAGCTGTCCATGGCCACGCTGGAATTCCGGAGGAAGCTCTTGGAGTGCACCTTCGTGTGCATCAGCCCGAGCTTTTCCATCGCGTCCCACACGCGGCGGATGATGATGCGGTCGAGGAGCAGGTTCGTCGCCGTATTGTCGCTGATCGTCGTCATCAGCCACGCGGCATCGTGCACGGTGATGGTGCTGTTGTCGTGCATGAACTGAAGTAGACCGGAGCCTGGCACCTTGTCGATCTTCAGTACCGTGAGCGGATCATCGAGCGACAGCATGCCCTGCTCCACAAGCCCATACACGGTCACCAGGATCGGCACCTTGATGAGACTCGCGGTGGGGAAGGTCTCGTCGGCGCGCCGTTCGAGGCGCTCGCCCGTGTCGAGGTTGTGTACGACGTACCCAACCACGCCGTGGTGCGCGTTGGCCAGCGTTTCCAGCGTCCGATGCAGCGCCGCGGTGTCCGCGCGCTGGTAGATGACCGGCCCAACGGGTGTTGCCTGCCCGCGCGCGCAACCCGGCAGCGCCAGCAACGCGAACAGCAGCGCGGCGCGTCTCAGTGAAGACATCACCGTGATTCGTGCGGCTCGGCGTCAGGAAGATCTTCCGCGCGGATCGACTCGAGTAGGTCGCGCTCCTGTGACGTGGGATCGTAGAGGGCAACGACGCGGATGATCTCGCCGACGTAGGCGTCGAACGTTTTCACCTTGCCCTGCGCCACGTGAATCTGGTGCCCGTCCTCGAACCGGAGGACGACCGAAGGATGATCGACGTTGATGTACGCCTTGCGGAGCTTCGTTGCGGCTGGGGGCATTCGTGGACTCGTGGTCGGGGTCTGTGGAAGAATAGAACGTGGACGCCGCGCCGCGTCGAGGTTGCGGAGCCACCGTCGGTCAGGTCACTACCAGCACCTCTCCGGCATGGACCTTCCAGGCGTCTGTCGCGAGGATCTCGTCGATCATGGCAACGACGCCTTCGACCTCGGCATCGGTCGTATAGAAGTGCGGCGCCACCCGAATGCCTGCACCGGGGCGGTAGTCCACAATCACCTCGCGGGCGAGCAGCGCCTGCGCCACCTCGCGCGCGTGCGGCACGTCGAACGCCACCGTGCCTCCGCGCCGCGAGGACTCACGCGGCGCCGTCACCGGGAATCCGCGCGCGTCCGCCAGTTCGATCAACCGCGTCGTCTGTCGAACGCTCTTTGCCCTGATGGCGTCCATTCCCGCCTCGCGGACGATCCTCGGCCCGGGAATGGCCGCGAACAGGGCGGGGATCGATGGCGTCCCCGTGAGCCATCGCCATGCGCCCGCCGCGTACGTCATTTCCGGATCGAACGCGAACGGATGCTCATGCGCCTGCCAGCCGGTCAGTGAGGGAGCCAGCGTTGCACTCACTGTCGGCCGCACCCAGAGGAAGCATCCCCCCGGGCCACCGCACAGCCACTTCAACACGCCGCCCGTGAGAAAATCCGCGCCAATCGCGTTGACGTCCACCGGCACGATCCCCACCGAGTGGTACGCGTCGAGCGACACCAATGCGCCGACGTGGTGCGCATGTTCCGCAATGCGCTTCACATCGAGCACGTACGCGGAGCGGAAGAGCACGTGCGAGATCGCCACCAGCATGCATCGCTCGTCGATCGCGGCGATCAACCGGTCTTCGTCGATGCTGATCCCGTCGTCGCTCGGCACCACGACGATGCGAGCCCCAAGACGCGTCGCCAGTTCGTCATAGACGTAGCGCACCGATGGGAAATCCATCTCTGTCATCACGATGGTATCGCGCCCGCCGGGTACGTATTGCACGGACGAAAAGACCTGCGCCTGCGCCAGGGACACGTTCGGCACCATCGCGATTTCGCCAGGGCCAGCGCCGATGAGCGGGGCAATCTCGTCGCCGACGTTCACCGGCATCTCCCACCAGCCCTGGGCCCATGCGCGCACACCGCGCGTCTCCCACTCCTTCGCGTAGGTCGCCAGCTCGTCGTGGACGGCGCTGGGCATGGCTCCCAGCGAATTGGAGACGAGGTAGTTCGTCGTCGCCAGGATCGGGAAGTCTTTTCGGAAGCGAAGAAGCTTGTCGGTCATGTGATCACCGCGCGCGCTCGGCGCGAAGGAAGGGTTACCGCATAGATCACCGTCGCGATGCACACGACCGCGAACGCCGCGTACCACTCCTGTCGCTGCACGCTCGACAACAGCATCGCGATGACCGCCAGCGCTGCGACGGGAACGACGCTGCCCGCGGGAATCCTGAATGGAATGCCACCCGTGCGCACATCGCGCCGCCGCAACTCGAGCACCGCCACGGCGCAGGCGGCGTACACGAGCAGCGCGGCCACATTCGACGCGATGGCGAGCGCCTCGAAGAGGCCCGAGACCGCCAGCACGCCGACGATCACCGTCTGCACCCCGATCGCGACCTGTGGCGTACCCTGCACCGGATGCACGCGGGCGACAACACGGGGCAGGAATCCATCGCGCCCCAGTGCGAAGAGCATGCGCGGCACGGCCAGCATCATGCCGCTCACGTACCCGAACATCGAGACGATCGATCCCACGAGGATCATCGTCCGGCCCGCCGGTCCGAGTGCCACCGCCGCCGCTGATGCGAGTGGCGTCGGATCACCCGCCAATGCAGAGCCCAGCAATCCTTGCGCGACGACCTGGATCACGATGTAGAGCACGGTCACCACGGCCATCGCCGCGAAAATTGCCCTCGGCACCGTCCGTGCCGGGTCGATGACTTCCCCACTCGGAACCAGCGCCGACTCGACGCCGAAGAACGCGAACATCAACAGGATCGAGGCGCGGGACACCTCGCTCGTGGAGGGCGTGTGCGACCAACGGAGATTCTCGGTCCGCATCGTGAAGAGCCCCACCACGATCAGCACGACGAGTGGCGCAAGCTTCGCGACCGTCGCGATCGCATTGAAGCGCGCAACGGCCCCCACGCCGCGCGCGTTGGCTCCCCCCAGTACCACGAGTGTCGTGATGAGCGCCGCGCGCTTCCCCCACAGTGGAAGTGACGGAAACATCGCGCCAACGGCGTCGATGAAGAACGAGGCCACGGCCGACAGGGCGAGCGTCACCGACACCCAGAGCAACAGCCCCGCCAGGAAGCCGAGGAAGGGACCGAAGGCGGTTTCCACGTACGCATACGGCCCGCCCGTCATCGAGACCCTGCTTCCCGCCTCCGCGAAGCAGAGGACGATGAGCGCCATCGAGGCCGCGCACACCAGGTAGGCCACCGGGGCTGCCGCGCCAAGCGTGGTCGCGACTCCCGCTGGCAGGCGGAAGATGCCGCCGCCGATCGTGAGGTTGACGATTCCGGCTGCAAGGCTCCACGTGCCGATGGCTCGTACAAGACGGCCGTCGCGCCCGCCGGCCGTCGTGGCGGCGCTTGTGACATCCGTCACGATAATCGCGGCGTGAACAAGCTGGGTCGCGGCATGTCCGGCAAGTGAGAGGCATCGGCTCGACGGCCCGAAGTTCGCAGGGAAGGCGCGTGAAAGACTAGACTTCGCACACCGTCTGCGCCACCTTCGCGAAGACGGCTCTCGTCAACCTGCGCCACGTCCCTCTGCCACGGCCAACATGCATCCAACTACCCGTTCGCTCCGCTCATTTGTCCTCCTCACCGCCGCCGCCGTTCTCGTCGCCGTGCCGCTGCATGCTCAACGTGTTTCGGGCCCCATGGTGGCAGCCGCCGAGGTGCCGGCTGCTGACGTGCCGGCTGCCGACTCCGTAGTCGCCGCCGGACCAACGCTTCGCAGCGCCGCCGTCGCCGTGCGACGTGCCGAAGAGGCGCCTGTTGCGCCCGCCCCAGCCGCACCGCGCTCTGGCAGCCGCGGTCAACCCGAAGCGCTGATGATCGTGGGCGGCGCGGCCATCCTCACCGGCATCGTCGTGGGCAACGGCGCTGGCTACGCCATCTCGATCGCCGGTGCTGTGATTGGCCTCTACGGACTGTACGAGTACCTCCAGTAGTCGCGACACCCCTCGCGCGTGAGCAAACGCATCGCCCTCGTCCTTGGTGGCGGGGGCTTGAAGGGCTTCGCGCACATCGGTGTGCTGCGCGCGCTCGAGGAGCTGGGTATTCAGCCGGATGTCTTCGCCGGCACCAGCATCGGCGCGCTCATTGGCGCGTCATATCTCGGTGGCACATCCCCGACTGACATGGCCTCGCGCGCGGAGGCCATGCGACGAAAAGACCTGTTTCGCGTCAATCACTTCGGCATGCTGCTCGACCGGATGCAGGCGTCCTCCATCTATCTCGAGGATCCCCTGCGCGAGCTGTGCCGCACCGCCGTGGGTGAAGGTGATTTCACCGCGCTGCCCAAGCGGTTGCTCGTCAACACGGTCGACGTCGATCGGGGGGCGCGCGTCGTCTGGGGTTCGCCGGGGCTGGAAAACGTCAGCGTTCGCGATGCAGTCTACGCATCCTGCGCCCTGCCGGGATTCTTCCCCCCAGGCCACGTTGGCGACCGCACCTGCTTCGACGGCGGCGTCGTCGACAATCTGCCCGTCTCCATCAGCGCCCGCTTCGCCGACATGATCATCGCCGTCGACGTCGGCAGTTCCGACGCATCGCAGGAGCGACAGGCCGACACGCAGGGCTTCGCAACGCTCTACATGCGGGCCGCCACGATGATGTTTCACGCCCTGCAGCAGTACCCGCTCGAGCGCTGGTACGGCCCGCCGATGGTGCTCATCCGCCCAAAGGTGAACGACGCGAACTGGCTGAGCTTCGCCGACACCGCGGAGAACATCGAGGAGGGCTACCGCGCGGCCAAGAGCGCCCTCGAGCGCTTCGACTCGTACTGGGGCAATCAGGGCTGCGTATTTCCTCGCCGGCGCGTCGAGCTGAGCGTCGATCGCGACAAGTGCACCGGCTGCAGCCTGTGCGTCACGCTGGCGCCGGCCATCATGAGCATGGACCACAGCGAAAAGGCGTATCCGCGCACGCGGATCGTGGAATGGTCGCCCGCCGAAGGCGGATTCGTGCACGAATGTCCGACTTATGCGATCAGCGCCCACAACATCGATCGCCGCGCCACGACGCTGAACGAGGAAGCGCAAAACGACCCCTCGCCCACCGGCGCCGGATGACGGAGCGCTACGCGTCCGTCAGCATGCGCACCATCCGCTCGTAGACGTCCTCCGCCGCTTCGAGCTCGCGCACGCTCACGTGCTCGTCGTCGCGATGGGCGACGTGAATCGAGCCCGGACCGAAGAGATACGGCACCCCCCACGACGGCATGGCCGGAATGTCGGTCGCAAAGGCAACGACCGATGTCGGAAAGCCGGGCAGGGTCCCTAACCGCGCGAGCGGTATCTCGATCCCCCGTTCAATCTGCGCCCTTCCCTCTGCCCACGCCGACAGGATACGCCACACATCGTCCCCCTCCGAGACCAGCCGCGCCATCAACCGCGCCTCGGCACTCGGCGCCATGACGTTGTCCGCTACCCCACCCGACAGCCGCCCGATGTTGATGGTCGTATCGCCGAGGAGCTCGTCTACGGGAAGCTCGAGGGTGTCCAGCGTAGCGAGCAAATGCACCAGGTCGCGCGTTGCCGAGTGGCCGAGGTGGGGATAGGCAGAGTGCGCGGCCTCGCCCGCGGTGCGAACGACCACGCGCATGGCGCCCTTCGTACCGAGCGCGAGGGTGCTTTCCGTCGGTTCGCCATTGATGAGTGCGCGGCTCACAAATCCCCTGCGGAGAAGCCACTCGTCGGCGGCATGGGCGCCATCGTGGGTCGTTTCTTCACCAACCACGAACAGCATGGCGACAGAGACGTTGTCGCGCCTGAGCCGCTCTGCCGCGCACAGCATCGCCGCGGCAATCCCTTTCGCGTCGCACGCGCCACGGCCGAAGATCGTATCTCCTTCGCGGCGCGGCGGGATGTACGGCGGCACCGTGTCGAGGTGCGTCGAGAGGGTGACGTAGGGACCGTCGCCTGACGTAGCGAGAATGTCGAAGCGGTCGCTGGTCACAGGAATGCGCGTGAGGCTCCAGTCCCGTGCGGCGAGCGCGCCGGAAAAGGCTTCGGTGAGCGCTGTCTCGCTCCCGCTGGTGGAGTCGATCGCCATCAGCCACGCGGCGATTGCGCCGACGTCGGCCGCTTGGGATGGGAATGGTGCTGGAGGCATGATGGGTAGAGAATATCGCGCTGCGGCTCATCCGCTATAGCGACGTTTTTGCGGTACGCTGTCGCGGCGACCCGAAACGGGAATCAGGCCTGAGGTGTTCAGGCCTCGGCCCCAGGACACAGGAAACCAAGGGGGTGTGGCGTACCCGGTGCATTGCGGTAGGACGGCGCACCCCCTGAGCCGC
>JALYVY010000447.1 GCA_030852985.1 Gemmatimonadota bacterium
GCAGTAGCCCGATCGACACCTGCCCGATCAGCTTGTAGCGCTCCACGAGCCCTTCGTTCTTCTGGCCGAGCCGGCGCTGGCGGAGCTTGAGGTAGTCGTCGAGAAAGCCGATGACACCCATCCCGGCCGTGACGAGCAGTGCCATCACCACGTAATGGCTGAAGATGCGCGCCCAGAGCAGCGTCGACACGAGCGCGGGAAAGAGGAAGATCAACCCGCCCATGGTGGGAGTCTTCGTCTTGAGCGCGTGCGCTTCCGGCGTCCCTTCACGCACCACCTGGTAGTTCGAGGCGTTGTCGAGCCGCCTGAGGATGAGCGGCCCCACAATGAAGGTGAGCAGGATGGACGTCACCGCTGCGCCGGCACTGCGGAAGGTGACGTACGTGAACAGGTTCAGTACGTGGTACTGCTTGATGAGCGGAACGAAGAGATAGTAGAGCAATTGACTCTCAGGTGTTGAGACCGTTCGCCCACTCGGCGATCATTGGAACCAGGCGCTCGAGACGAACGCCGCGCGAGCCCTTCAGCAGAATAACCGCGTCTGGAGCAAGGCGCGAACGCATTGCCTCCCACGCGGCGGTCGGATCAGCGCCGGAGACCGTGCGGGCATCGCCCGGCGCGACGCGCTGCAACGCATCCGCGAAGCCGCCAACGCCCACGATGAGCTCCAGAGGGCTGTCGAGTGCGGTGCGCGCGACCTCGTCGTGCAGACGATCGGCATGCTCGCCCATTTCAAGCATGGTGCCGAGCACCGCCACGCGCTGCCGGTCCTTGCCCGCATGTTCGAGCAGCTCGAGCGCCACGCGGGCCGATCCGGGGTTCGAGTTGTAGGCGTCGTTGATGATGGTCGACTTGCCGTGCGACTCGAAGTTCACGCGCATCGGCGGTGAGGGCATCGCCGCAATCCCCGCGGCGAGCGCTTCCATTGATACGCCGCTTTCGCGCGCGACCGCGATGGCGAGCATGGCATTGCGAGTGTTGTGCACGCCTCGCAACGGGATCCGAACGTGCGTGCCTTCATACTCCACCCACCCCTGCCCGTCCGCCTCAACGCCCCACGACGTGGGCCGAATGTCGCCATCGTCGAGCCCCGCGCTGACCGTTCGTTTCGCCAACGACCGCGCCGCCTCGGCCACTTCCGGCTGCACCGCGGGCGTAACGGCGAGCGAGACACCCTTACAGCCCGACACCTCCTCACGCAGCACACCCGCGAGATCGCCCAACCCTTCGAGATGCTCCTCGGCGATCGACGTGACGACGACGATGTCCGGCTCGACGATGACGCGCAGCGCCTCGACCTCGCCGGGGTGGTTGGTGCCCATCTCGATGACCGCGATGTCGGCTTCATCCGGCAGCGCGAACAGCGTGAGCGGCACGCCGACGAGGTTGTTGTAATTGCCCGTAGTGGCGTGCACGTGGAAGGCGCCGCCGAGTGCGGCCTTGAGGAGCTCCTTCGTGCTCGTCTTGCCATTCGTGCCCACCACGCCAACCACCGGCCGTCCCCACACTCGGCGACGATAGCGGCCGAGCAGTCCAAGCGCGGTAAGGGTGTCGGCCACTTCATAGACAGGAACGCCGAGGCCCGCTGCTTTACGGGAATCGTTCACGACGAGCGCCGCCGCGCCGTTCTTCACGGCCTCGGCGAGGAAGTCGTGCGCGTCGAACGTCTCACCCTTCAGCGCGACGAAGCAGCTCCCCTGCCCCACGTTGCGCGTGTCGGTGGAGATGCGGCTTATCGCGGTGGGCCCGCGCGGTCCGCCATCGAGCGCGTCGGCAATGCGGTCGAGCGTCCAGAACTGCGGCTGGACGAGTGCACTCGCCTGCGGGGTTGTTGCGTCGGCCATCAGCTTGCCTTTTGAAGTCAGAAAAAGAAATGCGACAGCGATTTACCACGGAGGACACAGAGGACACGGAGAACGACTCTTCACACTATTACGCCTTCGCCTCCGCGATGATCTCGCCTACGATGCTGCGTTCGTCGAACGGGTGCTTTACGGTGCCGCGGATCTGGTAGGTCTCGTGTCCCTTGCCGGCGAGGAGGATGACGTCGCCTTTGAC
>JALYVY010000448.1 GCA_030852985.1 Gemmatimonadota bacterium
TGGTAGAGGTGCGCCATCGCGTTACCGCTCACCATCACGGCGACGTCCGGCGCCCTGGCGAAGGTGAAGGGGTGAGCGATGGTCCGCGGACCGAACGCGCGCACGACGTCGGCCAGATCCTCGTGCGAATGAACGGCACCATGTCCATGATCGCTCACGACCCACAGGTGCATGTCATCCCAGTATCCCCCGCGCTCGGCGTCGCGCCGGAGACGTCCGGCCACGTCGTCGACGATGGCCAGGGCATCGCGAACCATCGCGCTCTCGTGGCCGTGCGCGTGCGAAGCCTTGTCGACCCCCGTCAGCGCGGCGAATGCATAGTCGGGCCGCTCCTCGCGCACTCGGCGCACCACCTGATCGCCCACGTCGCGATCGATGTCGAGCCAGCGTTCCGCCTGTCCACGGAAGTGCGTGATCGCCGCCCGCGTCGCGGATCGAGGGGTGAGTCCGCCAACCTGCCGCGATCGCGCGAGCCCGCGCGTGATGACGCTCATCGCCGCCATGCTGCGCGGCACGAGCTCGAACATGGTCGGGGCGCTGGCATCGAGATCGGAATCGATGAACCCCATCTGCCACCCGACGTAGCTGCGCGCGAAATCGGGCCAGTGGCAGGTCGTCCGCGTCCTGTCGTACCAGCGCAGCCCCGGCACGCCGACCGCGCCGGGAAAGCGGCCGAGCAGGAACGGCGCATAGGCCGGCCCGGTGACCGACGGGAAGACGGAGGTCACCTGGTGAAGCTCGCCATCCGCACGCAGCGCCGCGAGCGCGGGAAGTGCATCGAGGTTGCCGAGCAGCGCATCGGGTCGCGCGCCGTCGGCCACGAGAACGACTACGGACACGCGATCGGCGAGAGCATCATCCGCGAAGGAAAACCGGGCGTCGGGGCGAGGGCAAGCGCACGGCGGGTCGCCGCATGGCGCCCGGTGCCGCAGGGTGGCGCACGATGACCCACTTCACTTACACTCCCGCATGGCAACTCGTAAATCCAGCAAGACACGCCCGGGCAAGCCCGCCGGGTCGCGCTCGACCGCCGCCCCCGCCGCGAAAGTGACGCCGTCACCGTCTGGGCAGGCAACGGACGGAAAACCGCGCACGGCTCGCTCGCCGCGCACGGCGAGCGGCAAGCGCGGCAATCCCGCGCAGCTCGCCGCCGCACAGGCCAGCGCCACGGAAGGGCTCAAGGAGCGGACGGAGGCCGGTCACCGCGCGGCCGGCCGCACCCCTCCTTCCGCCGTGTCCGCGAAGCGGTCGTCCGGAGCGGCACGAAAGATCGACGACGACCTTCGCGACTTCGTCGGCCCGATCACGGAGGACGAAAAGCTGCTGCAGGCGCCGATCGAGGATCGCCGCGCGCCGGGCGACTTCACGCGCACCGACACCTGGCGCGTGATGCGCATCATGGGCGAATTCATCGAGGGATTCGATAACCTCGCGAAGGTCGAGCGCGGTGTCTCGATCTTCGGCTCGGCACGGACGGCCCCGGACGATCCGCAGTATCTCGCCGCGCAGGAAACCGCGCGCCTGCTCGCGGAAGCCGGCTTCTCGATCATCACCGGTGCGGGGCCCGGCATCATGGAAGCCGCGAACAAGGGCGCACGCGAGGGTGGCGGAAAGTCGATCGGCTGCAACATCGAGCTGCCATTCGAGCAGGGCGCCAACCCGTACGTCGATACCCTCGTCAACTTCCGCTATTTCTTCGTGCGGAAGACGATGTTCATCAAGTACTCGAGCGCGTTCATTATCTTTCCCGGCGGCTTCGGCACGCTGGACGAAGCCTTCGAAGCACTGACGCTCATCCAGACGGGCAAGATCTATCAGTTTCCCGTGATCCTGTTCGGCCGCCACTACTGGGCGGGCCTCATCCGCTGGCTGCAGTCGCGCGTGCTCGTGGAAAAGAAGATTGCGCCCGGCGACCTGGACCTGATGCTGCTCACCGACGATCCGGCCGAGGCGGCGCACGCGGTGATCGAGGCGTGGAAGGCGCAGCAGGGCGGGGGGGCGACGTCCTGAGCCGCGCCCGCAACGGCGAGCATTGAACCTCATCTTTCCCACAT
>JALYVY010000075.1 GCA_030852985.1 Gemmatimonadota bacterium
AGGGTGTCCAGGACCTCATTCGCGGCAGCGTCGCCAACGAAGTGCGTCATCGCACCACGGTGCCTGTGCTCATGGTGCGCGGCACGCCGCGCAAGCTTCGCCCGGTATGATGTCCAGCGCGGCGCTGTCCCTCAGCGGTCCGGTCGAGGACTACCTCAAGGCCATCTACGACCTCGAGCGCGTCGGTGAGCCCGCGACGACGAACGACATCGCCGTCCGACTCTCCATCTCCCCCGCATCGGTGAGCGGAATGGTGCGCCGGCTGGCCGACCAGAAGCTCATCACGCACGAGCCGTATCGTGGCGTTCGCCTCACCAGCGACGGCCGGCGTGCCGCTCTACGCACCCTCCGCCGCCACCGCATCCTCGAGTGCTACCTCACCGAGGTTCTCGGCTACCCGTGGGATCGCGTGCACGAGGAGGCCGAGCGGCTCGAGCACGCCGCGAGTGAGGAGTTGATCGAGCGGATGGCGGCGGCACTCGGCGACCCGGTGCTCGATCCGCACGGAGCGCCCATTCCCACTCGCGACGGGCGCGTGGAGGAAGACTCGCTGCGGGCGCTGGCCGACGTCGCGCCCGGTGAGCGGCTTCGGGTGCGTCGCGTGCAGGATGAGGACGCGAGTCGCCTCCGATATCTTGCCGAGCTTGGCATTCGGCCAGGAGCGCAGGTGCGGATTCTCGACAAGGCGCCGTTCGAGGGACCAATCACGGTGTGGGTCGGCGACTCGGCCGGGGGGTCCACGCGCGCGATTGGCGTGGCGCTGGCGGAGCAGGTCTTCGTGGAGGTGATCGGTGAATGAAACGGGGAACGGAGATTGCGCTCTGCCGGGCCGATCCACCTCATCGAAGGAGTGCGCGCAGTGGCAGCCAGCCCGATCATGACGGTTTCAGATCCTGGAATTCCAGACCTCATTCGTCGCCTGAGCGACGATTCGAAGCGCTTGGTCTCAGACGAGGTGAACCTCGCCAAGATCGAGGCGAAGGAAAGTCTCTCGCGGGCGACCCGCGGCTTCATGTGGCTCGGGCTCGCGCTCGGGGTTGCGATCGTGATGTTCACGGCGCTGACCGTGTTCCTGACAACGCTCATTGGACGGGCGGTCAACGGACACATGTGGGTGGGTGCGATCATCACCGGCATCGTGGAGCTTTGTCTCGGCGTCTACCTGGTGAAGCGCGCGTTCATTGCGATCAAGGGTCCGTCGTACTCCCTGGAGGCGAGCCGCCTCGCGCTGGCCGATACGGCGCACTGGGTTTCGTCGAGCAAGCGGTCCTGAGAGCTGGGCGACGGCGGGGGCTCTCACTCGCGCTGTATCCTGGCTCGCCCGTAAAGCTCACCCGATGAATTCGGCGGTCCTCGTCCTGGCGCTGGCGCTGTCGGCGCAATCTGGCGCGCCGCGTCGCATTGCCATCGACGAACGCCTCGCGGCTGACGCAGCACTGCACATCGGCGATCGCGTGTTCCTGAGCGCGACGCCTGGCGACTCGACGCAATACGCCATTGTGGGAGCGATCGTCCGCCGGAGCG
This sequence comes from Gemmatimonadota bacterium, assembly GCA_030852985.1. Classification (GTDB taxonomy): domain Bacteria; phylum Gemmatimonadota; class Gemmatimonadetes; order Gemmatimonadales; family Gemmatimonadaceae; genus AG11. The sequence goes on from JALYVY010000075.1 coordinate 1,525, forward strand.
CCGATCCCGCCGAGATCGCGCGTGGTGAATACAAGGTCAGGCTGCATCTCACGCAGCTTCAGGAGCTGCTCGGCTACGGCGACCGCGTCGATCGCTTTGCGGTGGCGACGCGATCGGATGCGGTCATCGGCGCAGCGGCCGATCGCATCAACAGCGCAGCGTTCGGCTTTCGCGCGCACCGCTCGGCGGACATCGCGGTGGAAACGTCGTCGACGTTTGCGGTGATCTCGCGCTTTCATCGCGCGATTGGCGTCATCACCATCGTGGCGAGCGCGATCTTCCTGCTCTGCATCATGCTGTTAAAGGTCGACGAACGGCGACGCGATGTTGCTGCACTGCGACTCATGGGCATTTCCGGTCGGACGATCGTGCGTGGCGTGGTGCTCGAGGCAGCAGCCATCGCGGTTGCCGGGAGCATGGTCGGCGTGGGCGTGGGGCTTGTGACGTCATGGGTCGTAAACGTCCACTACCAGTCGGTGTATCGCACGCCGCTGCGATTCTCCATCGTCACCGGCGACATCATGCTGCTTGCCGTATCGCTGTCGCTCGTGCTCGGGTTGGCAGCAGGATGGCTGGCCGCCCGTCGGTTGGTGGGCACGCCGCCCCTCGCGCTATTCGGGCGATGAGCGCGGTGCATTCACAACCGCAGACCAGGCGCGCGTCGTGATCTTCACGCTCGCCTCCGCATCGCTGCTCCGCCATCGCGCCCGCACCGCACTGGCAATACTCGGCGTGTCGGTAAGCGCAGCGATGCTGCTCGACATGGTGATGCTCTCGAGCGGCATGCGCGTGTCGTTCGGGTCGCTGCTGCGACAGCAGGGATTTCAGCTGCGACTCGCACCGAAGGGAACGTTGCCGTTCGATACCGAGGCCACCATCAAGGACGGCGACTCGCTCGTCGCGCGGCTGGCTGCGCGGCCCGAAGTGCGCGCCGTGAGTCCCGTGCTCGGCGGACAGCTGCATCTCGTGTCACCGAAGGGCATCGTGGCAACCTCAGCACTCGGCATCGTGCCCGCGGTCGAAGGCGACTACGAAATGGTCGCGGGTCACCAGCCGTCGTCGTCGGACGAGATGGTGGCGAACGATGCGATCCTGGCCGCGACGGGTCTCTCGCTTGGCGACACCGTGAATGCTGGAGCCGGCTATGACTCGCAGCTTCGCACGCTCACCGGCGAGCGGCGGCTGCGCATCGTGGGGCGCGTGCGTTTCGTGTACATGGCGCGCGAGCAGAAGGGTGCGGCGTTACGCATCGAGACGTTTCGTGCGATGCAGGGGCCCGACGCGGATGGGCGTATCTCGTTGGCCATGGTACGGCTCGCGCCGGGCACCGACATCGAAGCAGAGCGCGCGGCGTTCGAGCGGCTCTTTCCGCGGGTCACCGCGATTTCGATTGCCGAGGCGCTCAAGCAGGTGGACGAGCGCCGCAGCTATTTCACGCAACTCGCGGTCATCCTGGGCGCCGTGAGTCTGGTCGTAGGATTTCTGCTGGTGACAACTCTCGTCACGGTGTCCGTGAACGAGCGCATCGGCGAGATCGCGGTCATGCGTGCCATCGGTGTGCGACGCTGGCGGATTGTCGCGCAGATCGTGCTCGAGGCGGCCGCGATGATGATCGTCGCGTCACCGCTTGGATTGGCACTCGGACTCGTGACCGCGCGCTATCTCAACTCGATTCTCGCGAACTTTCCGGGGATGCCAGAGCGTATCGACTTCTTTCTCTTCCAGCCCAGTGCGGCCTGGACGGCACTCGGACTTCTGGCGTTGGCGGGTGTGCTCGCCGGCATCTATCCGTCGTGGCGCAGTGCGTCGCTTCCCATCGCGATGACCCTTCGGCGGGAGGCGGTCGGTTGAGCGCGATGCTCGAAGTTCGCAACCTGGTTCGCGAGTATCCCATGGGGTCGGAACGCGTGGCGGCCCTCCGCGGCGTGAGCTTCGACGTCGAGGCCCGCGACTACGCGGCGATTGTCGGACCGTCGGGATGCGGCAAGAGCACACTGCTCAACCTGCTCGGCGTGATCGATCGTCCCACGTCGGGTACTGTGTCCATTGGCGGCGAGCGCGTGGACCAGTTGCCCGACGCGCGCGCCACCGAATTTCGGCTGCGCCGCATCGGGTTTGTCTTCCAGCGGTTCTACCTCATGCAGGCGTTGACCGCGAGCGAGAACGTGCAGCTGCCGCTGTCGGAGGCGGGCATGAAGGGGCGGGAGCGCAAGGAACGCGCTCGCGAGCTGTTGAACTACGTGGGACTCGGCAAGCGGGAGGGGCACCGTCCGTCGCAGCTGTCCGGCGGTGAACAACAGCGTGTCGCTATCGCGCGTGCGCTGGCGAACTCGCCGAAGATCGTGCTGGCTGACGAACCGACCGGCGAGCTCGACGCGCGCACCGGGGCCGAGATGATCGCGCTGTTCGAGCGGCTGAATGCCGATGGAACGACCATCGTGGTCGTCACGCATGATGAGGATCTCGCGAGCGCCGCGCGTCGCGTCATCCACATGCGTGACGGCGAGATCGTGGGCGACGAGCGCGCGCGATGATCCGGCTGCTCGCGACACGCAACCTCACACTGAATCCCTGGCGGACGTTGTTCCTGCTCTTCGGATTCAGCATGGGCGTGGCCACGATGATCGTGTTGCTCTCGGTCGGCGAGGCACTGCTGGACCAGGCGAAGGACGAGAAGCTCGTCGGCGGCGGATCCCTGACCGTGCTGCCCGAGGGGGTCGACGTCGAAGTGATGAAGACCGGCGGCCTGGGCGGAATGTTCTTCTCAATTGACCACGCGCGCTTCATTCAGCGACAGTTGCTTGCGTCACCGCGATTGAGTGATGTGGTCAGTGCCGTCGCACCGCAGATCGAGGGCAAGCTGCTCTACCTGCGCGGGGCGGGCGGCAAGGAGTACGCGGTTCGAGCGAGCGGTGACATTCCGTCGCTGACGTCCGCGGTCGGCGCGGCGCCGAACGTTACTTCCGGCGCGCTTGTCGACGATGAGCTCGATCGTGCATGGAGCACGCCGACGATGGCCGAGCTGCGCGATGAGATCGATCACTTCCACTTGCCGCCGGCGCAAGCGCACAACGATCCGAGTTGGGCGGAGTGGCACTACTTCAACATCATCTCGCCCGATCGGCAACAATGGGCGTTCGTGTCGTTCATTCTTGCGGGAGAGGTTGGAAGCACCACCGGAAAATGGGGCGGGCAAGTGCTCGTCACGTTGCACAAACAGGGCGGCGACACGCGGCGATTCACTTCGGTGGCGCCATCGCCCGAGGTTGCGTTCAGCACAACGAGCGCCAACCTGCGTATTGGAGAATCGCGTGTCGAAGTGCTGCCGGATGGGTCATATCGTCTTCACGCGATCGCCCGGGAGGACACGCGCGGCACCCCTCTCGCGATCGACCTCGACGTTGCTCCGGCTCCTGGTGCGTACTTTCCCGGTGCGGCAATCACGAGTGGCGTCGTGAGCGGCTACGTCGTTCCCGCCTTGCGCGCGTCGGCGACGGGAAAGCTCTGTGTGGGAGCAAACTGCACCGCCTACAACGGCGTGCAAGCGTACCACGACCACAATTGGGGCGTTTGGAGAGGCGTTACCTGGGAATGGGGCGCTGCTCGTGCTGGTGCTTACACGCTGCTCTACGGTCGCGTGGAGCCGCCCGACTCCGTGGGAGCGGTTCAGCCGCTCTTCGTGTACCTCGTTGATTCTTTAGGATTTCTCGCGGTCTTTCGTCCGCGCGCTATCACTTACGTCGACGGACGGATCACGAGGGTTGGTTCGGCGGTAATCCGGACGCCGTCGACGGCGGAGATGCTGGATATCCGCGGCGCCGATACGTTGCGTATTTCGCTGGCGATCGAAGATGCGTCCGCGAGTGACACCCGCGGCACCGGCGCCGAGCGGGGCGAAGGGCTGAGCGCTCGGGGTTTGCATCGGCCGTACTTCGTGCAGATGAAGGGAACAGCGACACTTTCAGGCCGGATACGAGGAACCCCGCTCGCCGGAACGGGAGCGGGGTTCTTCGAGACTTACCGATGAACGCAGTCGGACTGTCAGACTGCCTGACAGTCCGACTGAAAGTGCAGGTCAGCTGTCAAGACGACGGGCTGAGTCAGTGGCGTCCTTGCCGGGCTTCGAGGCCGGGTTCCCATCCATGCGATCCTTCATGTCGTCAACGACATTGGCGGCCTTGTTGCCGACCTTCTCCGCTGAGTTGACGGCCTTGTCGCCCATGTTGGCCGCGGCGTTTGCCGTCTTGTTGGCGGCGTTGCCCATCGTCGAGCGACTCCGCGTGAAGCCCTCGCTGGCGTAACCGCTCACCGCGCTCCACTCACCGTACTTCTTGGCGTTGTCGGCGCTCCATCCGCGCTTCATGTCACTGGACACGTCGTTCCAGTTCTTGTTCGCGTACTCTGGATTGTGCGCGGCCACGTGGCCGAGGTGATATGCCGGCTTGACGTCGTCGTACGAGCGGTCGGCCATCTTGCTGGACGAGGACTCGTAATTTCCGCGGTAGTAGTCGTCGTCGGTCTTGGTAACAGTGCTCGCAGCTTCCGTCACGGCACGACCGCTCCACCATCCACCCATCGCCCCGGCAATACCGCCGATGATGGTTCCGATCGGGCCGACGACCGAGCCGATGGCTGCACCGGCCAGCACGCCGCCGATTCCACCAACTGCTTCGCCTGCCTCATCAACATGGCTGGGGTTGCTGTCGTGGGCGCCGAGTGCCTTGTCCTTGGCGCGCTCGATGCTTCCGTCCGTCGTATTGCGATTATCCATGAAGCCCTCCGGAATGTGAGTGATTATGTCTGGGGTAAAGGCAAAATCGGTACCGCGCTGTGGCGTGGCCGAGCTCGCCTTTCACCGGTGTTTGCTTGACACGGCGATTACGCCTCAACCGATTCTCCCCATGAGCGCTCGGATCAGGGTCGGCACGCAAGGATGGAACTACGACGCCTGGGTGGGGCCGTTCTATCCGCACGGCACTCGGGCTGCCGATTACCTCACCGTGTATGCGCGCGCGTTCGATACAGTGGAGGTCGACTCGACCTTCTACGCGATTCCGGCAGCGAAGACCGTGCGCGGCTGGTATGACCGCACGCCCGATGACTTCTGCTTTGCCCTCAAGCTTCCGCAGGAGATCACGCACGAGCGACGGCTGCGAAACTGCGCCGATGTCGCGGAGGAATTCTTCGATCGTGCGCGGGAGCTCGGCACGAAGCTTGGGCCCGTCCTCATCCAGCTGGGGCCGGACTTCTCACCGGCGGAGTTGCCGGCGCTCGCCGCGCTCCTTCCCACGCTTCCCCGTGACATCAAGTTCGCGGTGGAATTCCGCCACCGCGGCTGGCTCACCGATGATGTCCTTGGATTGCTCGCCGAACACGGCGTTGCCCTCGCGCTCACGGATGCGCGCTGGGTGCCGCGCAAGCAGATGCTCACACTCGGCGGACGCCCGACAGCCGACTTCGTCTACATACGATGGATGGGCGGTAACCGCGACATCGTCGACTATTCGCGCATCCAGATTGATCGCACGCGGGAGCTCGAGGAGTGGCTGGGCGTGTTGGCCACCCTCGCGAAGATCAGCGTGAAAGTGTATGGCTATGTGAACAACCATTTCGCCGGACACTCGCCGCAGAGCGTGCGTGAGATGCAAATACTGTTGGGGCAGGCGCCCATTGCTCCCGAGACGCTCGGCGAGCAGATGACACTTTTCTGACCGAACATGGCTACCACACTCGATCGTCCCTTTAGCACCTACGCGCGACCGGCCGCGACGACGCGCGCCGAGGCGTTCGCATGGCATGCGTACGCTGTCGTCGCCGCCGCGGTGATGATCGTGACCGGCATGATCTGGGACATTTCGTGGCACATGTCCATCGGTCGCGACACGTTCTGGACGCCGGCGCACATGCTCATCCAGGGCGGTGGCCTCCTTGCCGGCCTGAGCTCGGGTGTCGTCGCGCTGAAGACCACGTTCCGGGGGACGCCGCAGGCGAAGGCGAGCGCGGTCTGGTTCTGGGGCTTTCGCGCACCGATGGGGGCGTGGGTCGCGATCCTCGGCTGCGGCGCGATGCTGACGTCCGCCCCGTTCGACGACTGGTGGCACAATGCCTACGGGCTCGACGTCCGCATCATCAGCCCGCCGCACATCCTGTTGGGGCTCGGCATGATGGGCATCGTGCTTGGCGCGACGCTGCGTTCGCTCGCGCTGCAGAACAGCGACGACGACGTGCTGCGCCAACGCGGCGCGTTGCTGTTCGCACTGTCGTCGGGACTGTTCCTCAGCATTCTCGCCATCCTGCTGATGGACTGGTCGGGGCTGACACGCATGCACTCGGGGAGCTTTTACACCGCCCTCTCGATGACGCTGCCCATCGTGCTCGTCGCGACCGCCGTCGCGGGACGCAGCCGATGGCCCGCGACGACAGCGGCCATGATCTACATGATCGTGTTCGGCGGTACGAGTTGGGTGTTGATGCTGTTCCCCGCGGTACCCAAGCTTGGGCCGATCTACCGCGACATCACGCACTATGTGCCGCTCAATTTCCCCCTGCTGCTCGTGGTACCGGCATTCGCCATCGACCTCGTGTGGCGTCGCGCGCGCACGTGGCCACACTTTTCCGCGTCGGTCGCTTTCGCCTTCGCTTTCGTGCTCGCGCTGCTGGCGACGCAGTGGCCGTTCGCGAACTTCCTGATGGCGCACGGGCGCAACTGGTTCTTCCACATCGACAACTTCGTGTACTGGATGCCGGTGACGTCCGAGCCCAATGCGTTCCGGTTTCGGTTAGCCAGGGGAGCACCTCCCCTGTATTCCGGCATTGCCAGGGCGCTGGCCTATGCCATCATCGCCAGCTGGATCGGTCTCAAGCGTGGTGAGTGGATGGGCAGGGTGCGGCGCTGATGCGCTGGGTTGCCCGGCTGGCGCGGTGCGCGGGCGCCGCGTCGCTTGGTGTCGTGCTTGCCGCGCATGTGGGCAGCCCCGATGTGTACTACACCGGGACGGCCGGACCATACATCGTGGACGTCGCCATTCGCCCGCCGCAGGTCGTGCCGGGGATTGCGGACGTCCATGTCCACGTGCGCGACTCAGTTGTCACGAGTGTGGTGATTCGTCCAGTGTATTGGCGCGCCGGCGCGAAGGGCGCGCCGAGTGGCGATGAAGCGAAGCCGGTACTGGGGAGTCCGGGGTCCTTTGCAGGGCAGCTCTGGCTCATGGCGAGCGGCACCTACAGCGTCTACGTCACGGTGCGTGGGCGGGCGGGTTCGGGCACACTCATCGTTCCAGTCGCGGCGGTGCCCACTGGCACGCTTGCATTGACGCCACTGCTGAAGGTTCTCCTCGGCGTACTCGGCGCGCTGCTCGTTGCGGGAGTCGTCACTGCCATCTACTGCGGGGCGGGGGAGAGTCAGGTCGCACCAGGCGAGCCGGTACCCGCCGAGCGGAGACGCAAGGCGCGGAAGGCGGTGCTGATCACCGTTCCGGTCATGGGCTTCATCATCCTCGGCGGGGCACGCTGGTGGAGCGCGGAGGCGGAACAATATCGGAGCACGCTGTTCAAGCCAACCCGCACCGCGACGATCATCGAGCGCATGAACGGCGTTCCCACGCTGACCATGTCGATACTCGACCCAGCGTTCCTCAACGGCGACGCGCCTCCGATCATGCCGGATCACGGCAAGTTGGCGCACATGTTTGTCGTGCGAACGGAAGCGCCGGTCGTCTTCGCGCACCTGCACCCGCAGATGCCCGACGGCGCCACACTGCGTGCCGTACTCCCGCCGCTGCCCGCCGGCAAGTACCGCGTCTTCAACGATATCGTACAGGAGAGCGGGTTCGAGCGCACCCTCGTGGACTCGTTTACGCTGAATGCGCCGCTCGATTCCAGCGGTCTCAAGGCGCTGTCGCCAGATGATGCGTGGTCGGCCTTTGTGGCGACTCGAGTCGATCCATCGATGAACCTGAGCTATCACGGCGATTCCCTCTTCGTCGGCTGGATGGGGAACATTCATCCTGTGGCCAACGAGGCGGGTGTCCTGCACTTCGTGCTTTATACGAAGCACGCGGAGCTGGTGACACTCGAGCCGTATCTCGGAATGCTCGGGCACGCGGTCGTGATGCGGGACGACGGTAAAGTGTTCGTGCATCTCCATCCGAACGGCACGCCGGCGATGGCGTCCCAGACGGTGTTCGCACTGCGCGACCGCGGCGACACCACGGCGAGCGGCCGGCTCAAGCTTGACGACATGACGATGGCGCACGTGGTGCCGACGCGCGTCCACTCGATCGACTTTCCGTACGCTTTCCCCTCCGCGGGCAACTATTACGTCTGGGTGCAGTTGCGGGTCGAAGGTGAGGTGCACACCTCGGGGTTCGACGTCACCGTGGCGCCCTGAGACGCTCGAGCTCGCGCCGTATGGAATGTCGAGATGCGAATGTTCGAGCCATCGAGTTCTGACGTGGCTTAGTTTGTCGTATGCCTCGCAGGATCATCGTCTTCTGTGTGTTCGCCGCCGTAGCCGCGGTAACCTTCGTCAAGCTCGGGTTCTGGCAGCTCGACCGTCTTCGCGAACGCCGTGCTTTCAACGCGACGATCACGCAGCAACAGCTCGGCGCGCCGATTCCGCTCGTTGACCTTCCGCGCGACACGGCACGCGCGCACTACCGCGGCGCGAGCGTGGAAGGCACCTACGACTACGACCACGAGCTCGTCTACAGCAATCGCACTCGCCGGGGCTCACCCGGCGTCGACATCCTGACGCCCGTGCGCATTGCGGGACGTGATACGGCGGTCCTGGTCAATCGCGGTTGGGTCTACTCACCCGACGGCGCATCAGTCGACCTCCAGAAGTGGCGCGAGGGACCAACGGCGCGGCTGAAGGGGTACGTCGAACTGGCCAGCGGCGATACAGCGCTCGCCATCTCCAGTCATGCGCGGGTGGTGCGTCACGTAAGCCGCGCTGAGCTGAAGGACAAGATTCCCTATCCCGTCGAGCCCTTCTATCTCATCGCGTTCGGCGACACGACGGATCTGTCGCATCCCGCGCGGCGTGACCTGCCGGTGCTCGACGATGGCCCGCATCGCGGCTACGCCATGCAGTGGTTTGCGTTCGCGCTGATTGCCATCGCTGGCGCGGGAATTGTGGTATATCGAGACAGGCAGCAACGCAGTGAACCGAGCGTCCAAACCTGAGCGCCCCATGGCCGAGCATACCGCAGGTCTCGCATCGGAGAAGGAAGCACGCGACGTCGCGGAAGCCGCGCGCGAAAGCGACTGGTCGGGGCCAAGCTTTGTCCGCGAGCTGTTCCTCGGCCGCTTCCGTCTCGACCTGATCCATCCGCATCCGGTACAGCATGATGCCGCCGAGGCGGCGCGCGCCAAGGCCTTCTTTGCCGCGCTGCGATCATTTCTGGAGCGCCTCGACTCCGACATGATCGATCGCACTGGCGAGATTCCCGAGGCATACGTCCAGGAGCTGCGCGAGATGGGCGCATTCGGGATCAAGATCCCCACGGAGTACGGTGGCCTCGGCCTCTCGTACACGAGCTACACGCGCGCGATGGCCATGGTAACGAGCAAGGACGGCTCGCTCACGGCGCTCCTGTCGGCACATCAGTCAATTGGCCTGCCGCAGCCGCTGAAGTTGTTCGGCTCGGACGAGCAGAAGCAGCGTTTCTTCCCGCGCCTTGCCAAGGGCGCGATCTCCGCGTTCGCGCTCACGGAGACCGATGCGGGCTCGGACCCGGCGAACCTGCGCACCAGCGCGACACCGAGCGAAGACGGCAAGTCCTGGACGCTCAACGGCGAGAAGCTCTGGTGCACGAATGGCACGCGCGCCGAGCTGCTCGTGGTGATGGCGCGGACGCCGGATCGCATCGTCGACGGCAAGACGAAGAAGAAGCAGATCACCGCCTTCATCGTGGAGACGAACATGCCCGGCGTCACCGTGAAGCATCGCTCGCGCTTCATGGGGCTCAAGGCAATCGAGAATGGCGTCATCGGCTTCAAGAACGTGAAGGTGCCGAGCGAGAACATCATCTGGGGCGAAGGGAAGGGACTCAAGCTCGCACTCGTGACGTTGAACACCGGTCGTCTCACGCTCCCTGCCAGTTGCGCGGGCGGCGGCAAGGCGTGCCTGCAAGTCGCCCGCACGTGGGCGAAGGAGCGTGTGCAATGGGGTCAACCCATCGGGAAGCACGAAGCCATCGCGCAGAAGATTGCGCTCATGGCGGCCAATACGTTCGCGATGGAATCGGTGGCCGAATTGTGTGTCGCACTCGCGGAGCGAGGGCACTACGACATCCGCCTCGAAGCGGCCATCGCAAAGATGTGGAATACCGAGACGGGCTGGCGCATCATCGACGATACGCTCCAGATCCGCGGCGGCCGAGGCTACGAGACCGCCGATTCATTGCGTGCGCGGGGTGAGCCAGCGATTCCCGTGGAGCGCGCGATGCGCGACTTCCGCATCAACCTGATCTTCGAGGGCACGTCCGAGGTCATGCGCCTGTTCATCGCGCGGGAGGCGGTGGATCATCACTTCAAGACCGCGTTCGCGCTGGTTGACAAGGACTCGAGCGGCAAGGAGAAGGTCGCGGCACTGGGCCGCGTGGCGAAGTTCTATCCTGCGTGGTATCTCGCGCGCTGGTTCGGCAAGGGCAGTGTGCCGGCCGCCTACGGCGAATTCGGCGCGCTCGCGAAGCATCTTCGCTGGGCGGAGCGACAGACACGCCACCTGGGACGCGCGTTATTTCACGCGATGGCGCGCTTCGGCCCGAAACTCGAGCGACGCCAGATGGTGCTCTTCCGCGCGGTCGACATTGGCGCGGACCTGTTCGCGATGACCGCCGCGTGCGTGCGCGCACAGATGTTGGCGACGGAGGGAAATCGCGAGGCGATCGAGCTCGCGGATCTGTTTTGTCGCGAAGCGCGCCAGCGGATCGAGGTGAATTTCCATCGCTTCTACGGCAAGAACGACGCGGCCATCTACAAGGTGTCGCAGCACGTGCTCGACGGCGCGCATGCGTGGCTGGAGCAGGGCATCGTGGGGATGATGCCGCACGAAGAACGAGCCGGCGCGTCTGGCGCCGGCTCTCGCAATGTCCCCGCCGCGAAGGCGACTACATCCCGCCCGATCGAAGCGCCTGTGTCTTGAGCGCCTGGTTCGCGTAGATCGCGACTTCCACCCGGCGATTTTTCTGGCGGCCGGCGTCGGTCGCGTTCGGAGCGACCGGCTCGGTCTCGCCGCGTCCCGCTGACCGGAGCCGCGACATCGTCACGCCCTGTGTGACGAGATAGGATTGCGCTGCCGCGGCGCGTCGCGCTGAGAGCGCGGTGTTGTACGCGTCGGTGCCAACACTGTCCGTATGACCGACGATCAGCACGTCGGTATCGGGATATTTGTCGAGGCTCTTCGCGAAGGTCGCCAGATTGCTCTTCGCGTCTGCGCGCAGCACGTCGGAATCGAAGCCGAAGAGCAGGCCAGAGTCGAACGTCACCTGCAGCCCTTCGCCGACTCTCTCGACGATAGCGCCCGGAATGTTCTGCTGGATTTCCTTGGCCTGCTGGTCCATCTGGTGCCCGATCACGGCGCCCGCAGTGCCGCCAACGGCCGCCCCGATGATCGCGCCCTTGGCGGTGGAGCCCGTCACGCTGCCAATCGCACCGCCGATGACGGCGCCAGAACCCGCGCCAATGATGGCGCCGTTTTCCTTCTTGTTGAGCGATGCGCACGCCGCCGCGCTGAACAGCATCGCAGCGGCGCCGGCGTGTCGAAGAATTGAATGCATGGTGTGCTCCAGTCTGGTGGGTGGCGGTCGCATAAAGACGACCGCGCATGTGTTCTACACCAGTAAAGCAGGTCCGGTGCCTCCCCAGCGAGCTCTACGACTCAAATGCCGTATAGCCCTCGTCCGCGATCGCTTCGGCAAGGTTGTCGAGGCTGGTCTGCGCGGGATCGTAGCGAATATCCGCGGAGCCTATCTCGACGCGCTCAACTTCTACGCCTGGGGTGTTGCGCAGCCGAGTCTCCACGGCGCGAACGCAGTGCTCGCAGGTCATGCCGTCGATCGTGAGGTGTGTCGTTTCCATCTCGCGAACCTTGCGGTGTTGGTAGTTGGGATGAGCGTTGTTCGTTGGCATCGCGAATCCTGCGAATCTACGCGAATTGTTCCGTGCGCCGATCGTGAAAAGCGGTGTTCGGTGGCAACGCGGATCTTCGGCGGACGAGGCGGATCTGCGCTGATTGCTCCATGCCTGGTAACTGGCGCGTCGCCGGTCTGACAGAGCACCCAAAAAAGGAATTGAACCGAGAGAGAAATCAGTTCAGGAACAAGCCTGCGGACAGTCGTAGAAGGATTCGCGTGGATGTTGAGTTGTTATTCGTTGGATTCGCAATAACCCCCGCACTTCCGCATTTGCAGAAGCGACCGCCCCGCCGCCAGTCATCGCGCGAATGGAGCTATCCGCGAAGATCCGCAGTTTCGGCGCGGATCCGCGCGGCTACTGAGCAACGACAAACTCAAGCCTCCAAACTCGAAGACGACCGACCAGCCACCTGCAACAGGACGACTGCCGCCGCGATCATCGACCCACCGATGAACACTCGAGGCCCGATCGCTTGCCCCAGCACCAGGCTGCCGAGCAACGCAGTCCAGAACGGCTCCACCGTACTGACGATCGCCGTCCGCACGGAGCCAATCACCGCCAGTCCGCGCAGGAAGATGATGAACGCCAGCACGGTGCAGATCACTGCCAACGTCACGATCGACGCCCAACCAAGAGGCGTGAACACGACACGCGGCGCTCCGTCCTTCAGCGTCGCCACGAGGAGAACCAGCGCCGCCCCGCCCGCGGCATACGTCGACGTCACCGCGGGAGGCAATCCGCTGCCATAATGATTGATCACCGGGATGTAGATCGCGTACAGCACCGCCCCGCCGAGCGCGAACGCCACTCCCGCAGGATGCAGTGCGCCACTGCCCGGAAGGCCGACCATCAAGCCAATGCCCGCTAACGAGATCGCCAGCGCGACCACGCGTGCCGCCGTCAGCCGCTCCACACCGCGTACCGCCGAAATGATCGCAACCCAGGTCGGATAGGTGTAGAAGAGGAACACCAGCGAGGCCACCGGGATGTACTTCAACGCCGACAGCGTCGTGAACGCGACCGCCGCCTGGCCGCCACCCGTGAAAAGCGCGAGATCGAACGCCCGTCGTCTGGGCACCCGAACCGCTGCGATCCCCCCGCTCACCACCACCAGCAGCACCGCCGCGATCGCATAGCGCCAGAACAGCACGTCGATCAGCCGCGCACCGCCGTTGATCGCCAGCGTCGAGAGCACGCTGATCGAGCCGAAGCAGCACGCACTGAGCAGCACGAGCAACGTGGCACGCGTCGTCGATCGTCGGCTTTGCACGCCCGGGTCAGTCACCGACCACTCACCGCAGCAACAGATGCAATGCCACGTTGAAATAGATGATCAGCCCCGTGACGTCGACGAACGTGGCGACGAATGGCGCACTCGCGCTGGCCGGATCGAATCCCAGCTTTCGCATCCCGAACGGCAACATCGCACCGGCAAGCGTCCCGAACGTCACCACGCCCACGAGCGACAACGCAACCGTGAGCGCCACGAGGTGCGGATTGATGTTGTGCTCACCGTAGTCATGGCCAAGTTGCACACCGAACGCGGAGACCTGGTGGACATGCAGCCATTGCCACAGCTCGATCCGCATGAATCCGATGACCGCGAGCAGGATGCCGAGCGTCAAGCCGGTTGCGATCTCCCGTCCAGCCACCCGCCACCAGTCTCGCAACGAGATCTCACGCAAGGCCAAGGCGCGGATGATCAACGATGTCCCCTGCGACCCCGAGTTGCCCCCCGAACTCACGATCAGCGGCAGGAAGATCGCGAGTACCGTGGCCTTGTCGATCTCCTTCTGGTAAACGCCGAGCGCGGTGGCGGTGAACATCTCGCCAATGAAGAGCGCGCTCAGCCACACTGCCCGCTTCTTGATCATCGCCCAGAAGCCGATCTGGTCATACGGCTCATCGAGCGCCTCCATTCCACCGAGCTTCTGCACGTCCTCGGTCTGCTCTTCCTGGATGGCATCGATGACGTCGTCGACGGTGATGACGCCGATGATGTGATGCGACTCACTCACCACCGGCACCACCACGAGATCGTAGTTGGTGATCATTCGCGCCACCTCCTCGCGGTCGGCGCGCGGCGACACGCTCTGCACTTCCGTCCACGCCACATCCGCGAGCAGCGTGCCCTCCTGCGCCGCCAACAATTCCCGCAACGACAGCACCCCTTCGAGCCGTCCCTGGTCGTCCGTCGTGTAGATGGCGTGCATCGCCTCGCGCTTGCCACTGCGCGCGATCACGCGAACCTTGCGCAGCGCCTCCTCCACCGACGTCCGCGAGGACTCCGAAACGAACTCCGTCGTCATCAGTCCGCCCGCCGAATCGGGCTCGTAGAGCCGCAGCGCCTGCGTCTCGCGGCGCGCCTGCTCCGGCATCTCCTCGACGATGTCGTCGGCGGTTTCCTCGTCGAGCTCCTCGAGCACGTCCGCGCGTTCGTCCGGCGTCATCGCGCTCACGAGCGCCGCCGCCTGCTCCGACGACATCGCCTCGAGCACCTCGGCGCGAAGCTCCTCGTCGAGATACTCGAGGACGGCTGCCGCGCGATCCCTCGGCAGCGCCGCCAGGAACAGGGGGATGCGGTCGAACGGCATCGCCTCGGCGACGTCCGCGAGATCGGCCGGGTGCAGCTCCTCTGTCTCGACGGCGATCAACGACGGCTCCTCGTCGAGCATCGCGAGGAGGTCCGGAGCGAGCAGCGCGCCGACGGGCCGCTCCTCGGGATTGCGCTTGGATGGCGACATGGCAGATCCTGGGGCGGCGGCGGAGGCGGTCAGCTCGTCAAAGTAGGCCCGGGGGACGCGTCCAGACACCCCAAGCGGTGATGACCGCTACACGATAGGCAACTGCCGCCTGTTTTCATTCAGCAGCTCGACGTCGTATCCGGCCGCACCGATCGCGTCGCGAAGCGCGGTGAACGTAGCGCGCCCATCATGCTCAATGACCGCCGCGCCAATGGAAACGTCCGCGGAGACAATGCCCTCCACAGGCGTGAGCGACGTGAACACCGCCTGAACGCACCGCTGGCACGTCATGCCACCCACCAGAAGTCGAGTGATCATTCAAGGGTGATGTTCAGTGCGTTCACTGGAAACGGTCGGCAGAGGGCTGTCAACTGATGGCTCTGCGGTTGCGGTGCCGATTCTCAAGCATCAAGGCTCAAGGCTCAAGCTGAATATCGCACCGCAGATGCGCGGCGTACATTGCCCCCGTCCCTCATCCGAAAAAATGATTCGCACGCTCGATAGCATCCGCGCCGATTTCCCCGCCCTCCGCCGCCGCGAGGGCGAGCACGACGTCGCCTACTTCGACGGACCGGGCGGCACCCAGGTCCCCCAGCAGGTGGCCGACGCCGTCTCCGACTACCTGCTCCATCACAACGCGAACACCCACTGGGCATATCCGACGAGCGCCGAGACCGACGCGCTCCTCGCCGATGCGCGCGCGACCTTTGCCGATTTCTTCAACGCGACACCGGCGGACGTCTCATTCGGCAACAACATGACGACCATCGCCTTTCACCTCGCGCGCGGCCTTGCCCGTCACTGGAAAGCCGGCGACGAAATCGTGGTGACCGAGCTGGATCATCACGCCAACGTCGCGCCGTGGAAGGCCATCGCGAAGGACCGTGGTTTTGTCATCCGCTCCGTGCGGCTCGACACCACCACCTTCCACCACGATCCCGATGCGTTCGCCGAGGCGATCACGGACCGTACCCGTCTCGTGGCCGTCGGCGCCGCCTCCAACGCACTCGGCACCATCACCGACGTCGCCACTGTCTGCGCCATCGCGCGCGGGGCTGGAGCGCTGTCGTTCGTGGACGCCGTGCACTACGCGCCGCATCATCTCGTCGACGTGCAGGCAATCGGCTGCGATTTCCTCGCCTGTTCGTCGTACAAGTTCTACGGCACCCACGCGGGCATTCTCTACGGGAAGCACGGCCTCGTGCAGGACATCGACATCCCGCGGCTCGATCCCGCGCCACAGGATGCGCCGGATAAGCTCGAGACAGGAACGCAGAATCACGAAGGCATCGTCGGTGCCGCCGCGGCTGTGAACTACATCGCGTCCGTCGCAGGCGAAGGCGGCACGCGCCGCGAGCGACTCGCGCGTGCTCTCCGCGGTCTACATGCGCGTGGGGAATCGACATTGAGTCGGCTCTGGAACGGCCTCGCGGCAATTGACGGCGTCACGCTCTACGGCCCACCTCCCGGGACGCCGCGCACGCCGACGATCTCCTTCACCGTCAGCGGACACTCGACGGAAGACGTTGCCCGCCATCTCGTGAAGCACGGAGTCTACGCGTCCAACGGCGACTTCTACGCGGCGACCGTCGCGGAGCGGCTCGGCCGTGGCGCGGATGGTTTCGTGCGGGCGGGCGCCGCGTGCTACACGACGGAGGAGGAGGTCGATCGGCTTATCGACGGCGTGAAGTCCCTATGAGACGACGCATCGTCGTACTGGCCGCCGCGACTCTAGCCCTCGCGACGCTGGAAGGGCGCGCACAACAAGCGCCCTCGAATGCGGTCTTCACGCTCGAAGAAGTCATGATCCCCATGCGCGACGGTGCGCACCTGCAGACCGTCATCATGCGACCCGTGGGTCGCACAGAGGCGCTGCCGATCCTGCTGCGCCGCACCCCCTATGGCGTGCCGCAGGCGTCACCCGCGACAATGCCGCCGTCGCTCAAGGAGCTCGCGAACGACGGCTACATCTTCGTCGTCCAGAACCTGCGCGGCCGATTCAAGTCGGAAGGCACGTTCCTCCTTTCATCGCAGGTCGACCTCACCGACACCTCGCCGAAGAACGTCAACGAGACCACCGATGCGTACGACACCATCGACTGGCTCGTCAAGCACGTCGCGAACAATACGGGCAAGGTTGGCATCTACGGCGTCTCCTACGACGGACTCACGGCCGGCATGACGCTCCTCATGCCACACCCCGCGCTCAAGGCCGTCAGCGAGCAGGCGTCCCCCGCGGACCAGTGGATGAACGACGACGACCATCGCTACGGCGCCCTGCGCGAGAGCTATGCGTTCGAGTATGCGGTGTACGAGCAGGCCGACAAGTTCAAGAACACCCACTTCGACTTCGACATCTACGACGCCTACGACTGGTACCTGAAGGTCGGGCCGCTCTCCAACCTGAACGACCACTACCTGCACGGAAAAATCGGGGCGTGGAACGACATCGTCGCCCACCCCAACTACGACGCACACAACAAGCGTGAGGCGTGGTACACGCAGATCAAGGGCTCGACGGTACCGAATCTCAACGTCGCCGGATTCTGGGATCAGGAAGATCCCTGGGGCCCGTGGCAGATCTTCCGGCAAGCGGAGCGCAACGATCCCGATCGCACGAACCTCATGGTCGCGGGCCCGTGGTTCCACGGCGCATGGCACCAACCCACCGGCGATAGCATCGGCATCATCCCGCTGGGCGGCCACAACACATCGCTCGAGTTCCGCGAGAACATCGAGGCGCCGTTCTTCGCGTACTACCTGCACGGCAAGGGAAGCAAGCCCGCGTGGCAGGCGACCATGTTCCAGACCGGCTCAAATACCTGGAAGACCTACC
>JALYVY010000076.1 GCA_030852985.1 Gemmatimonadota bacterium
CAGCGTGCGGGGGTAGAACACGACACCATCACGGCTCGACTTCCCGATGCTCTTAGTCGGTATCTGGATCTGTTGCATCACGAGCTCTCCACAATCGATCCAGCGCAGCACGTCTTCCCCGGCATCGATCCGCTCCTCGATGCACTCGAGCAGCGGGACGACGTGCTGCTTGGACTGCTCACCGGCAACATCCAGCCCGGCGCCGTGGCGAAGCTGCGCGCGGTGGGAATCAATCCGGATCGTTTCAAGGTTGGCGCGTTCGGATCCGATCATGCGTCACGCCCCGAGCTGCCAGGCATTGCGCGGAGCAGGGCGGAAGCGCTCCTCGGTCATGCGGTCGCGGGGGACGACGTCATCGTCATCGGTGACACCCCGGCCGACATGAGTTGCGGCAACGGCATCGGCGCGCGGGCCATCGGCGTGGCGACCGGGCGGTATTCCGTCGCCCAACTCAATGCGTGCGCGGAAGGCGTCGTTTTCCAGGATCTTTCTGATACGGATGCCGTGCTGAGCGCCATCCTGGGAGCGGCCGATGCGTGAAGTGGAGCTGAAGAGCGTGGTCGACGACCTCCGCCTGCGCTGCCAGGCCGTCGAGCGACATGGTGCTACGCGCGTATTCGCGGGACAGCTCGAGGATCGTCGATACGATACGCCCGACCGCTCACTGGCCGCGCGCGACCACGTCCTGCGGGTCCGCATTTATCGGGATGCCGTACTTACGCGCGCGGAGCTCGATTTCAAGGGACCAACATCGCTCGAAGGTGGGTACAAGGTGCGCGAGGAGCTGGGCACCCAGCTGACCGACGCCGACGCGATTGTGGCCATGCTCGATCGACTCGGGTACGAGGTCACCGTCACGATCGATCGCGACATCGTGCAGTACGACCTCGATGGCGCTATGATCCGGTTCGAGACATATCCACGCATGGACGATCTCGTCGAGGTGGAAGGATTGCCGGAGCAGATCGAACACGCCATCGCCGCACTGGGACTTCCTCGCGCGGGCTTCGTCGCCGACCGGCTGTCGGACTTTGCGCGACGGTTCGAGGAGAGAACCGGGGAACCCGCAGCCGTTTCAAATGCCGCCCTTGCCGCAGGCGCACGCTATGAATCAGCCAATGGCTGACACCCCCACGCTCCCCGAGCTCGCACGCTCCCTCCGGTCCATGGGCCACCAGCCCAACGCGGCCACGGAGGCGGCGCACGCCGCGATCTTTACGCCGCTCCTCGACGCACGCACCAGCGCTGCCGACGGCTCTGTTGACGTCATTCTCGCGGCAATTCGCGGCGCGGCATTGATTGCGCGCATCGAGGCCAACGCGGTCGACGCAGCGGTGCAGGGCGTGGAGGAGCTGCCCCGGGTCCGCGCACTCACGGCCCAGACGAGTGAGCTGACCGCACCACTGCGCTCCGCCCTCGTTGCACTCGATGATTGCGCGCCGGCGGCCGCCGAAAGCTCGGCCGGCTGGGAGGCATGGGTTGCCCAGCTGCGCGTCGCGTTTGCCGCGGCCGATACCGCCTGTGCCGCCTTGTCTCGGCTGATTCTCGAACGCAACGAGCACGCGACCCCTCCACGCTGGTTCGAGCGACTGGCGAAGTGATCGTCGGCGTCGGCATCGACATGGTCGAAGTCGAGCGGATGCGGAGATTGCTCGAACGGAAGGGAGAGCGGGCGCTGGCGCGAATGTTCACGCCGACGGAGATCGCGTACGCGCACAGCCATCCCGAGCCCGAACGCCAACTCGCAGCGCGCGTCGCGGCAAAGGAAGCGGCCTACAAGGCCCTCTCGGGAAACGACCTGGCCAGGGCGATTGGCTGGCGCGAATTGGAGGTGACCTCGACCAGGGGACACGCACCCTCACTGCTCCTGCACGGTCGCGCCGGTATTCGGGCTGCCGAGCTCGCGGTCAGTCGTATCCATCTGTCCATCACCCACACGGAGCACATGGCCGCCGCCTACGTCGTGGCTGAATCGCTCCCCTGAAATGCCCGGCCTACCCTCGTCCCCGCAATCCCGATAGATTCTCTCGGCAATGAGAATCCAGACTGTTCTCAACAGTGTTGTCGTGCTCGCGTCCGTCGCCGGCCTTCAGGTTGCCGGCGCTCAAGAGCACCCGGCGCGGCGCGTGGCGAATATCGTCAGTGTGGCGGTCGAGGAGTACGGCAAGGCGGTTGATGCCAAGGGGCGCCTCATCAGTGCCCAGGAATACCAGGAAGCCACCGACTTCCTCACCGACGCGCGCCGCGCGGCGGAGCGGCTGTCTGGCGACAATGCGACGGCGACGAGGGCGCTGCTTGACTCCGTGGCTACCGGCGTCAGCGCGAAACGCCCGCCGGCCGCCCTCGACTCACTCGCGCAACGGTTTGCCGCGCTCCTTGGCAACGAGGCCAAGCTGGAGCTGCCCATCCAGCCACTCGACCTCGTGCAGGGCAAAGCCATTTATGCCCGGAGCTGCGCTGCCTGCCACGGGGTCAATGGGCTGGGAGATGGTCCGGCTGGTATGAAGCTCGCGCCGCATCCGCCCGCGATCGGCACCGCGGCGCTGATGAACCGCGTCAGCCCTGGGCTGATGTATCGCGTGCTGTCCGTCGGCATTTCGGGCACGCCGATGGCGGGTTTCAGCAGTGTTCTCACGTCGGCGCAGCGCTGGAACGTGGTGGCGTACATCAATGGGCTTCGGTCGACGCACGCACAACAGCTCGAGGGCGAAGGGCTCTTCACGCAACGGTGTGCCTCGTGTCATGGTGTCGTCGGCGCCGGTGACGGCGCACTGGCCCGGTCGCTGACCAAGCTGCCCCCCGAAATCGGGACGGTCGCCTGGCAGGTTGAGCGCAGCGACGAACAGATCGCCGGCGTTGTGCTCGAGGGCATCCCGGCCTCAGCAATGCCGGCTTCTCGCGACCTGACGTCGGCGCAAGTGGCGAGCGTGGTCGCGTACATCCGCTCGCTGCCCATGAAGGACCGCAACGCGGCGGCACTCGCGGCCGGCACCGACAGCACCACGGTTTCGGCCGCCGCGCGTAACGTGCTGGCCCAACTGGAGCAGTCACTCAACGCGGCACGCAGTGGACGAGCGGGCGACGCCGCTGACAAGGCCGCCGACGCCTACATGGCATTCGAGCCGCTGGAAACGCCGGTGAAGGCCAAGAGTCCGGGGCTGGTGCTGTCGATGGAACGGCAGTTCACCGAGTTCAAGACGGCCATTCGCTCGGCGAACATCCGTGAGGCGGAACACCTTCGCGACGCCATCGAAGCCGCGCTTCCGGAGGTCGTGGCGCTCACGGCGCCCGCCGGAAGCGGCGCTGAAGCGTTCTGGCAGTCCTTCCTGATCATCCTGCGCGAGGGCTTCGAGGCCATCCTGGTTGTTGGTGCCATTGTCGCCTTCCTGCTGAAGACGGGACACAGGGAGCGGCTGCGGAGCATCTGGATGGGCGTCGCGTATGCGTTGCTCGCAAGCGCCGCCACGGCCGTCGTGTTGAAGACGGTGCTGTCGGCCGTGCCGGCGAGCCGCGAGATCATCGAGGGCGCCACGCTGTTGATCGCGGTGTGCGTGCTGTTCTCGGTGAGCTACTGGTTGATTTCCAAGGTAGAAGCCGCGAAGTGGCAGCAGTTCATCAACGAAAAAGTCGGCGCCGCTCTCGACAATGGTGGTGGTCGTGCGCTCACCTTCGTAGCCTTCCTCGCCGTGTATCGCGAGGGCGCGGAGACCGCACTGTTCTACCAGGCGCTATTTAACGAAGGCCCGAACGTCATTTTGCCGCTCTCGCTCGGCATCCTCGCGGGGTTCGTGGCGCTGGCGATCATCTTCACGTTGTTTTACCGGTACGGCGTGAAGATTCCCATCAGGCGCTTCTTTGCCGTCACGAGTGTGCTGCTGTACTACATGGCGTTCGTCTTCACGGGCAACGGCGTTCGCGAGCTGCAAGAGGGAAATGCACTGCCGCTCTCGGCAATCGCGGGGTTTCCGCACATCGAGTGGCTGGGGCTCTATCCGAGCTGGCAGGGCGTGCTGGCGCAACTCGTGCTGCTGATTCTGTTTGCGTTCGCGGTGCTGAAGACGTTCTGGCCAAAGCGCTCCGTCACGTTGCCGACGGTCATGCCGGCACCACCGCAGGCGCGCGCGCCGATCGTAATCCGCAACACGGAGATCGACGAACTCCGCGCGGAGAACGATGACTTGCGCCGCCGGCTGGCCGCGCTCGAGGAAGCCTTTGGAAGGGAGCCTGCGGGAAGCTGACTCGGTGAGCGGCGAGCGCGCCGCCGGCGCATCGGTCGCGCTTCGTCAGGTGGTGCTCAACTCCGATGGCAACTTGCCTTCGTAGATGCCAGCGCGCCCGGGTCCGACGCGGGACCGCAAGGCCATCAACACAACGCCCGCGATGGCCACGGCGATCGCGATGCCCTGTGCATACGTAAGGCCGACGAGCAGCAGCCGGTCGTCCTTCGCGCGAAAGAATTCGATCACGAAGCGCTCGACGCCGGCGAGCACCATGTACGCGCCGAACAGCCACCCCAGAGCGTGCTTGTGGTCGCGCATGCGCCAGAGCACGAGAAACATGAGGAACCCCAGCACGACTTCGTACAGTTGCGTTGGGTAGACGGAGAGCAGCATGCCGGCCGGCGTGCCAGGCGGTGATATCGTGCCGAACTCCTTCGCCATGACCCCAGCGAACGACGGCGGCGCGCCATCGGGAAATGCGACCGCAAGAAAGCCCGTCCACGGACGACCATAGTCGTCGCCGACCGCCCAGCATCCGGTGCGGCCCACTGCATACGCCGCCGCGCACGCCATGCCGCTCACGTCGAACATGCGCCAGAGGCCGAAGCGCTTCTTTACCACTACGGCCATCACCGCCAGTGTTCCACCGATGAGGCCACCCCAATAGACGAAGCCGCCGCGCTCGAACACCGCGTCCCAGTGCCCCAGGACGACTACGTAATACAGCTTGGCGCCCAGCAGTCCGCCCACGACCGCGGCGAACACCATGTCGTTCACGGGTTCCGGGTCCACACCGCGCCGAGCGAGCTCGCGTTGCACCACCACCTGGCCCACGAGGAACGCCATCAATACGGCGATCCCGAAGCCGGTGAAGCCCAGTCGCCCCCAGTTGTACGCGAACGGATGATGGACGATCGGATGCGGCAGCAGCGTCATGCGCTCACGAGGCCAGGGATGGGTTGGGAGGCGAAGGCGTTGAGGTCGAGTGCCGCACGCTCGCCGCGCTCCAAGTGAAATAACCCTGCGCGCGCGATCATGGCGGCGTTGTCCGTCGCCAACCGCGCACTTGGTGCATACACCGACGCGCCGATGCGCCGCATGCGGGCCTGCATCGCTGCGACCAGTGTCCGATTCCCCGCGACACCGCCACCGAGGACGACACGCTCGCGCCGGTATTGCTGCACGGCGCGTGCGGTCTTCTCCACCAGCGTCTCGACCAGCGAATCATGAAACGCCCGGGCAATGTGTGGATGATCGTCCGTGGTTCCGGCTCGCACGGCCTGCAGCACCGCGGTCTTCAGGCCGCTGAACGAGACGTCGTAGTAGTCCGCATCGCCCACCTGCTGATTGCGCTTCAGCATGGGGCGGGCGAACCGATAGCGCGCTGGATCCCCGGTGGCCGCCAGCCGTTCAACATGCGGACCTCCGGGATACGGAAGACCGATGAGCTTTCCCACCTTGTCGAATGCCTCGCCCGCGGCGTCATCACGCGTGCGACCGAGCAATCGATACCTCCCCCACGCCTCGACGTCGAGCAGCAGCGTGTGTCCTCCCGAAACCAGCAGCGCCGTGAACGGCGGCACCGCATCGGGGTGCTCCAGCGCCGTGGCAAAGAGATGTCCCTCCATGTGATGCACACCAACACACGGAATGCCCAGGCCGAAGGCGAATGCCTTCGCGAAGCTCAGCCCCACGAGCAGTGCGCCGACGAGGCCCGGCGCGTTCGTCACCGCCACCGCGTCGAGGTCACCCTTCGCGATCCCGGCCTCTACCAGTGCGCGTTGCACCACCGGCACGATCGCCGTGAGATGCTGGCGCGATGCGATCTCCGGCACGACGCCGCCAAACACACGATGGACGTCCTGCGAAAGGATCACCAGCGACTCGATACGCACCTTGTTGCCCGCGCCGCGCAGCACGGACGCCGACGTCTCATCGCATGACGTCTCGATGCCCAGGATGACGGTCATCGCCGCGTCAGCGCGATGCGGTGGCGCTCGTCGAAATACCGAGCAGCTCGCGAATGAGCAGCCGGTTCGTCTCGGAGCTCCAGTCGGCCGCGGCAAACACCTTCCGCCGGATCGTTCCTTCCTTCCCGATGATGAACGACTCGGGATAGCCAGTCATCTGGTAATGTCGCGCCGTCACCTTGTCCGGATCATGGAGAATCTCGAACGTGAGGCCGAGCTCCTTCGCGAAGGCGAGGATCGTCTTTTCGCTGCCCGGATCGTCCACGCTCACGGCAACGATCTCCAGCCCCTGCGGGCCGAACTCCCGATACAACGTCTCCATACTCGGCATCTCCTCACGACAAGGCCCGCACCAAGTGGCCCAGACGTTCAGCAATACCACCTTGCCCTTGTAATCCGCGAGCGTCTTCATCCGCTTCGGACCCACGAGGGTCTCTCCCTGCATGGGCGGGGCTTGCATCCCGACCGCAACGGGAAACAGCTCATCGCCAAGAAAGTGCGTGGCGGCAAAGAGCGCGGCGCCCAGCACCACGACGATCCCCAGTACGACCGACCACTGTTGACGTGCCGTCATGTCGATAACCTCACGCCGTTTCTGCGCAACGCGCGCGCAGCGCACCGATCTCCGCACGCGGATCGGCGGCCGCGAAGATCGCATTGCCCGCGACGAACGCATCAGCGCCCGCGCGCCAGCATTCAACGATCGTGGTGCGATTGATACCGCCGTCGACCTCGAGCACCGCCAGGCATCCCGATGCATCGAGCATCTGCCGCGCACGCGCGATCCGGTCGACCGCGCGCTGGATGAATTGCTGTCCACCGAAGCCCGGATTCACCGACATCACCAGCAAGACATCGAGCTTGTCGAGCACATCGGCCACCGCATCGATCGGCGTTGCGGGATTGAGAGCGACCCCCGCACTGCAACCCAACTCACGAATGCGCGCGAGCTGCCGGTCGAGGTGCGGAGCCGCTTCCGCGTGAATGGTCATTCCACTCGCGCCCGCAGACGCGAAGTCGTCGAAGTAGCGCTCCGGCTCGACGACCATGAGATGGACATCGAGTGGCAGCGAGGTGCAGCGTCGCGCCGTCTCGATGACCTTCGCGCCGAAGGAAAGATTCGGCACGAAGCGACCGTCCATCACGTCAACGTGGATCCAGTCCGCCCCGCCGTCCTCCAGCATGGCGATATCGTCGCGGAGCCGCGCGAAGTCAGCGCTCAGGATCGATGGCGCAATGCGCACTCGGCTGCTCACGGCGAGGACGCGCCATCCCCCGCGATCGTGAGCTCCACCGAGCTGCCCGGTGGCACCGTGGCGCCGGCAACGGGCGTCTGCCCCACGACGGTGCCGCGTGTGCCGATCGCCATGGGATCCCAGACAAGCTTCACATCGCGAACGCCAAGCTGCATCAGGGTCTGACGAGCACCCTCCATGTCACGTCCGGCAAGCGACGGCATCTGGATCGTTGGCGCGCCGCCGCTCAGCACCAGCGAAATGGTGCTGGGTACGGCCACCTGCGAACCGGCGGCCGGTCGCGTACCGGTGACAGTCCCGCGCGGCGTGTTGCTCGGCGCCTCCGTCGCGTCACCCACGTCGAAGCCCGCCTTCTCCAGCGCGGCCTGCGCGTCCGACCGGCTCATCCCCGTGACAATGGGCACGGCGACGATGCGCTGTCCGCCACTGATGACCAGCGTGACCGTATTTCCAACGCCCTCGCGCGCACCCGGCGGCGGCGACTGTTCCAGCACCGTCATCTTCGGCGCGGAGTTGTTGAACCGCTGCTCACCGCGGTCGCCCTTGAAGCCGGCCTGGGCAAGCCGCTGCATTGCTTCATCGAACGAGAGTCCGGTCACGTTCGGCACCTTCACATCTCGCGGAATGACGCCCGCGGGAAATACGACGAAGGCGACGATGAGATAGGCGAGCGCAAACCCGGCCGCGATCGAAACGAGATAGACGAGTGACGTTCGAACCCGGCCGCGCCAGTTCAAGCAGCAGCCTCTTGCCGCGGGCGACGAAAGCGCGCCGCGAATGCACCGTCCGCGGCATGCCGCTGCGGAAGGACCCGAAGACAGCCGTTGTCCAGTGTGCTCGCGGGCACGACCCCATCGGGCGGTGGCTCGATCACCCAACCAGGATGCTCAGCGAGGAATCGCTCCACCTGCTCGTCGTTCTCCTCGAGCTCCAGCGAGCACGTGCTGAAGATGAGCAATCCACCGGGCCGCACGGCCCTTGCCGCTCCCCGAATGATCGCGCGCTGCGTAGCGGGCAGCACGGCAAGATCGCTCGCCTTCAGGCGCCACCGCGCATCGGGATGCCGACGGAAGGTCCCCGTGCCCGTGCACGGAACGTCCACCAGCACCGCATCCATGTCCCGGAGCGGCGGCGACATCGCATCACCTACGAAGGGGATCACGTTCGCCACGTCGAGCCGGCGCACATTTTCGCGGACGCGCTGCAATCGGCCCCGAGACAGATCGCCGGCGAATACGGTGCCCGCCACGCGGGCGAGCTCCAACGCCTTGCCACCCGGCGCAGCGCACAGGTCCGCGACTGTGCTGCCGCTTGCCACGCAGGCGTACCGCGTCACAAGCGTGCTTGCCGGATCCTGCAGGTGAAACAATCCCTGCTTGAATGCGCCGAGCTCCGTGAGGGAGGACACGCCGCCGGTGAGCACAATGCTGTCGCTGACCAGCGGCGCATCGGACGTCTCGACACCAGCGCTCTCGAACATCGCCTCGAGCTGCTCGCGCACGACGTGATACGGCCGCGCGACCAGCGGCGCTTCTCGATTGTTCGCGGCGAGCAGGGCGCGCGTGTCGGCTTCACCGAACCGAGCAAGCCACCGTGCCACGATCCACCGTGGATGCGAATACTCGAGCGCCAGTGCGTCCGTCAGGTCGACGGGGATCGCGACGGCGAGTGCATCGCGCTCACGGTCGATACGACGCAGCACTGCGTTGGCGAGCTTGCTTGCGCCGATACCGTGACGACGCTTCACGAGCTCGACAGTCTGCGCAATCGCCGCGTACGCCGGAACGCTTCCCATCGCGAGTAGCTGATAGGTGCCGGCACGGAGCAGGTCCGCGACGTCCGCATCGAGCCGCGACGGTCCGCCGCTCACGCGCGTGGCCAGAATCGCGTCGATCCAGCTCCTGCGGCGCAGCATGCCGTACACCAACTCTCGCGTCCACCGGCGGTCGCGCGGTTCGAGCTGCGCCGTCCGTCGATCGAAGCTGCTGTCGAGAAGGTCGCCGTCGCGGAGGTCGAGACAGATGTCCGCGGCGGCCGTCCGCGCCTCGGTGACGGCAGCGCGCGGCGCCATCGTGACCGGCCGTCCAGCGCCCGGTCCACTCATGCGGTTACACCAACCGCGAATTCCTCACTACGCACCCACGTGGTCATAGGCAGAAAGATAGTCGCTCGCTGCCTGTTCGGCATTCGACGCATCCCATATCCCGCGGATGACCGCGATGCCGTGAATGCCCATCTCGCGAAGGGCCCCAACGTGCTCGATGCGCACCCCGCCAATCGCGATCAACGGCACCGAGGTGGAGCGCGCCAGCGCTCGCACCCAGCCCTCGATGCGGAACGCGTCGTGCCTTGTCCTGCCCGCTGCTGAAGCCTGTGCGGCCACGAGCCAATCGGCACCGCCCGCAATCGCGAGCCGACCCTCCTCCGCATCATGAACGCTTGCTCCAATCGCCAGCGCCGGGGCCACCTTGCGCGCGTCGGATGTCGCGAGCGACCGGCTCGTGAGCTGCACCCCTCGCGCGCCAGCAACCAGCGCGATGTCGATCCGGTCATTGACGATCAGCCAGCCGCCGGTAAGTCCCTGTGCAGCGCCAAGCCCTTCCGCGAGCGACTGCAGCCGAGCACCCGTGAGGTGGCTCGCGCGCAGGTGCAGCGCTCCACGCGGACCCAATACGCGCATGACCGAACACGCCACGTCGATGAAATCCGGACGGTTCACGATTTCGTCCGTTGTAACCGCATGCACCACCGGAACCCCGATTGTGCGCATCTCGGCCACGCTGGGGAGGGTCATTGCTCCTTACGCGTTCGTACCGCGCACTGTGCCAAAGCAATCCTGTACCGCAATGCCGCGTCCGCGCGCCCAGTCAATCGGTGCAAGTCGCTTCTTGCCCGACGGCTGCAGCGCTAGCACGCGCACCGCGCCCGAGCCGCATGCCACGAGCAATCCCACCTCGTCGACCGAGATCACATCGCCCGCCGCATGCGCCGTCCCGCGCGGCGCCACGCGCGCGCCGAACAGCTTCACCTCAGCGCCATTGACCGTCGACCACGCGCCGGGCTTCGGGTCGTACGCGCGGATATGGCGGCTCACCTCGTAGGCGGATTCCGTCCAGTCGACCTGCGCGGACTCGCGCGTGAGCTTGCCGGCATACGTCGCGCGTGATTCGTCCTGCGGTTGGGGCACCACCGCTCCCAACTCGATCAGCGCGAGCGCCTCGATCAGCGCATTGGCGCCGAGCTCACTGAGCCGCAACGACAGTTCGAGGGACGTTTCGTCCTCGAGAATCCTCGTTCGCGCCGTGTGGATGACCGGTCCCGCATCCATTGCCGGCACCATCTGCATTATCGTCACGCCCGTCTCGGCCAGTCCATCGCGGATGGCGGCCTGGATGGGCGCGGCGCCGCGCAGCGCGGGCAGCAGTGACGCATGAATGTTGAGTGTGCCGAGTGGCGGAAGGTCGATTACGGCCCTGGGGAGGATGTGTCCGTAGGCGACGACCACGTTCACGTCGGGCGTGAGTGCAGCCATCTGCGCGAGGAACTCCTCGCCACGCGGCTTCTCGGGCTGCAGCACCGGAATATCCTCGGCGATTGCGACGAGCTTTACCGCCGACGGCTGCACCGTGGATCGCGAGCGGCCCACGGACTTGTCGGGCTGGGTCACCACGCCCACGACGTCGAATCCCTCACCGATGAGCGCTCGCAGCGGCGCGGTGGCGAACTCCGGCGTGCCCCAGAACAGGACGCGCACGACTAATTCCGTCTCCAGCGGACCGTGACGCGTGCATCACTCATCCTAGAGTTCCTCGTCAGAATGCCGGTGGCTCTCGCGATCTTCCGGGGTTTCGAGTGCGACACGGCGGATGTTGCCCGGATAGTCATCGGCGATGAGCTTCCATTTCGCGATCGCCGCGGCGCGCTTGAGCACACTCAGGTAGTCGAGAAAGATCTTGCCATCGAGATGGTCGATCTCGTGCTGCATGCACCGGCCGAGCAACTCGGCCGCGTCGCGCTCGAAGACATTTCCGTTGCGGTCCGTAGCACGCACCGTCACGGTTTTCGGACGTTCCACGTCGGCATAAATGTCGGGGATGGAGAGGCAGCCCTCCTCGCCTTTCGACTTGCCGGACGACCTCTGGATGATCTCCGGATTGATGAGCACGAGCGGCTCCTCGTCGACGTCGAGCACGGTGATCCGCTCGGTGCGACCGACTTGCGGCGCTGCGAGGCCGATGCCGCGTGCGTGATACATCGTCTCGAACATGTCGTCGATCAGGCGCTGGATGTCGGCCGTGATCGCTCCAACGGGTGTGGTGGCCTGCCGCAGGATCGGATCACCGAGGACGCGGATATCGAGGATGCTCACGGCCGGAAATCAGCTCGGCGCTCTCGTATCGCCAACCGCTCCGCGCTCCACGGGCGCTGCGCTCACACCGATGATGCGCGCGATACGGCCGCGTTCCACGATGAGGCGCGACTCGGCGGACTTGATCGTGATGGAGTCCTCCATCGTCTTCGAGTTCTCGGCGCTGCCGGATTCCTTGACGTGCACCACCTCGCCGATGATTCCCCCGGACGTGACCACCTGGTCGCCGCGCTTGAGGTTCCGAAGCGCGTCCTCGTGCTTCTTCTTCTGCCTCTGCTGCGGGCGAATGAGCAGGAAGTAGAAGATCGCGAAGATCGCGACGAGCTGGACGAGGAAGGGTGTCAGGCTTCCCGCGGCGCCGCCGAATTGAAGGGCGAGCAGCCCGGGGAGAAGGCCGGTGTGCGTCATGCGGTGGTCGTTGCGGTGCGTGAGTGATACCGCTGGAGCCAGCCTGCACTCCAGGAGTCGAAGCTGCCGGCGAGCAGCGCATTGCGCGCCTCCCGCATCAGCAGCACGAGGAAATGTACATTGTGCAGCGACAGGAGGCGGAGCCCGAGGATCTCGTCGGCGAGCCACAGGTGACGGATGTACGCGCGGCTGAAACGCGAGCACGCGGCACAGGTGCACTCCGAGTCCAGCGGTCGGCGATCGGCGCGAAATTCGGCACGCTTGATGTTGAGACGCCCGTCTCGCGTGAAGACTGCGCCATTGCGACCCATCCGCGTCGGCGCAACGCAGTCGAACAGGTCGACACCGCGTCGCACACCCTCCACGAGATCCTCCGGGAAGCCCACGCCCATGAGGTAGCGCGGTCGGTCCTTCGGCAGCACGCGGTCGACATCCTCGAGAATGCGATACATCTCGGGCTTCGCCTCGCCGACCGACAGCCCGCCAATGCCGTAGCCCTTCCAGTCACCCATGTCACGGATGGCCGCTGCCGCTTCCCTGCGAAGGTCCGCATGAATCCCGCCTTGCACGATGGGGAACAGCGCCTGCTCGGCGCGCCCCGGAATCCGGTCTTCGATGTTGAGTTGCCTGAACGCCGTGTGGCACCGCGCCAGCCAGCGCAGGCTGCGCTCGCTCGCGTCGCGCGCGACGGCGGATTCGCTCTGGCCAGGAATGACATGATCGAACTGCATGATGACGTCGGCTCCCAGGTTGCGCTCGATGCGCATGACGCTTTCGGGGGTGAAGCGGCGGCTGGAGCCATCGATATGGCTGCGAAAATTCACGCCATCTTCGTCGATGTCGCGCAGCCCTTCGAGCGAGAACACCTGGAAGCCACCGGAGTCGGTGAGGATCGGCCCACTCCACTGCATGAACTCGTGGAGGCCACCCAACTCACGGATGAGCTCATCGCCCGGACGTAGATGCAGGTGATACGCGTTCGACAGGATCATCTGCGCGTCCATCGCGCGCAGGTCGTCCGGATCGAGCGCCTTGACGGTGGCGAGCGTGCCAACCGCCATGAATGCGGGCGACTGCACGACGCCGTGCGGCGTGGCAAAAGTGCCCGCGCGCGCGGAGCCTGCGGTCGTTTCGAGCGTGAAATCAAAGGGGGGCATGCTGCTCCTTACACGATCGCCATCGCATCGCCGTACGAATAGAACCGATACTTCTCGGCGATCGCTTCGCGATAGGCGCGCATCGTCAGCTCGTAGCCCGCGAACGCCGCGACGAGCATCATCAGCGTGGATCGCGGCAGATGAAAGTTGGTGATGAGTGCGTCGACCGAGCGAATGCGCGCCGGAGGACGGATGAAGATACGCGTGTCAGCGTCGCCAGCTGAGAGCCCGCTGTCGCCGCATGCGCTTTCGAGTGTGCGCACCGTCGTCGTACCGACGGCCCATACGCGATGGCCTGATGCGCGTGTGTCGCGCCACGCCTGAGCCGTTTCCTCGGGCAGCGTGTAGTGCTCCTCGTGCATGACGTGCGCGGTCGGGTCGTCGACGTCCACCGGCTTGAACGTTCCCGCACCGACGTGCAGGACGACTTCCGCCCTGCGCACGCCCTTCGCCTCGAGTGCGTGCAGCAACTCCGGCGTGAAGTGGAGGCCGGCCGTCGGCGCGGCGACCGAACCAGCCTCTCGCGCGTACACCGTTTGATATCGGTCGACGTCGGCGGCGTCGTCGCCACGTTCGATGTACGGCGGCAAGGGGATGTGCCCGTGTGCCTCGATGGCGGCTTCAATGCCGTTCGTCGCGCGCAGTTGCACGATGCGCGTCCGACGTTCCGTCACGCTGAGGATCTCGGCCGTGAATTCCGGCGCGATCTCCACCATGCGCCCGGGCTTCAGCTTTCCGCCAGGCGACACCATCGCCTCGTAGCGTCCGTCCCCGAGTGGCGAGAGAAGAAAAATCTCGGCGGGTGCGCCCGACCCGATGCGCTTGCCGAGGAGGCGGGCCTTTACCACTTTCGACCGGTTGACGACAAGGAGGTCGCCAGGCGTAGTCAGAGCGGTTAGATCGGAAAAAAGCCGATGGGTGATGGTCGCCGCAGCACGATCGACGACCATGAGCCGGCTCGCACCACGAGCAAGCGGCGTCTGCGCGATCAGCTGCGGTGGTAGATCAAAATCGTAGTCGGCGGTGAGGAGTCCCGAGGGCATTCGAGGCAATTTAGCTGCGCGAGAATCGGCAGCTCGCAACCCGTTCTGCCATCGCCCGTTGACGATCGCTCGCTAGAAGAGCGCCACCTGCTCGGAGGCGCCCGCGGGAGGCACGAACCCGAAGTGCCGATACGCCATCGCGGTGGCCACCCGGCCGCGCGGCGTGCGCTGCAGAAAACCCTGCTGCACGAGGAACGGCTCGTACACCTCTTCCAGTGTGTTCGTGTCCTCGCCAATCGCCGCCGAGATGGTCGAGACGCCCACCGGGCCGCCGCCAAACTTCTCGATGATCGCCTTCAGGATACGCGAGTCCATGTCGTCGAGCCCGAATTGGTCGACGTCGAGCATGGCGAGTGCCGCGCGGGCGACGTCCTGCGTGATGATGCCGTCCGCGCGCACCTGCGCGTAATCGCGCACGCGCCGCAGCAGCCGATTCGCGACGCGCGGCGTTCCGCGCGACCGGCAGGCAATCTCGCGCGCCCCACCAGGCTCGATCCCGACCTTCAGCACCTCGCCGGTCCGCCGCACGATGAGCTCGAGCTCTTCGGGGGTGTAGTAGTTGAGCCGCTGCTCGATGCCGAACCGCGCGCGCATGGGGGGCGTCAGCATGCCGAACCGCGTTGTGGCGCCGATGAGCGTAAAGCGTTCGATCGGCATGGTGATCGTCTGCGCCTTCGGGCCCTCGCTCAGGCGGATGTCGATCTTGTAGTCCTCCATCGCGGGATAGAGGAACTCCTCGATCACCGGGCGGAGGCGGTGGATCTCGTCGATGAAGAGGATGTCGCCCGCGCGCAGGTTCGTGAGTGTGCCCACGAGGTCGCCCGGCTTCTCGAGCGCGGGGCCCGAGGTGGTACGGATGTTCACGCGAAGCTCGCGGGCGATCAGCTCCGCCAGGGTCGTTTTCCCCAGCCCCGGTGGCCCGTAGAAAACCGCGTGATCGAGCGGCTCGCCACGAGCCAGTGCCGCGTCGATCGCGAGCTGCAGGTTCGCCTTGACCTTTTCCTGCCCGATGAACTCCTCGAGCCGCTGCGGTCGCAGCGAGAGTTCGACGACGGATTCGTCCGCCAGCAGGTCAGGAGTGGTGATTTCGGCGCGAGACATTGTATCGCAATGTACACCGACAAAACCCCGAAGGACACGCGCGAATACCACGATGCGGCGCCCACCGTTTGGGCGACCCATCTTTTACTGAACGGGCTCGCAATCGTCACCCTACACTATCGCTCGATTGACCGCCGACCTGCTGTTGGTCGCGGTCTCCCGCCTCATGTCGAGCATGTTCTCTCTTTCCATATTCGATGCCATCCGAGTCACTTCATGCGCGGCGCGCGCCTGTCGCCGCACTTCGCGCGTCCTGCGCGGCGGCCCTGATGTCCGCGGGCGCCTGCGGCCTTCCAACGTCCGTCCCGGATTCGCCCATCATCGACGTCCGCTGGGTCGTTCCGTCGCAATCCGCCCGCTTCACCGTCGACAACCTGCTTCCCTCCGGCGTCTCGATCGTTCCCGATAGCAGCGGGTTCAACATCGTCGCATCCGCGGCGTCCGTCACCCGCACGCTCTCGCAGGATTGCAGCGTGTGCGTTGCGCTGAACGGACTGAATGCGCCCAAGCCCGCTTTCGTCGCGACCGCGACCTCCAGCACCAGCCTGCCAAGTGATATCGCCGCCGCGACCGTCGTCTCGGGCTCGCTCCAGGTGGTGGTGCAGAACAAGTACACGTTCGATCCACTCCGCCCGAATCCGACCGCGGGGTCACCCAACGGATATGCGATCATTACGGTCTCGAACGGCAGCAATGTGGTCGGCAGAGACTCCGTGAACGGCGCCACGACGGCGTTGCCCGCGGGCACGACCCTGACACGCACGATCCCGGTGGCCGGCCCGATCTCGGGAACTGTGCCACTCACGATTGCGATGGTGATGAATTCACCGGCGGGTGAGAATCGTTTCATCGACGCCTCGAAGACCATCACGGTGACGGCAACGCCAACGGGGCTCAAGGTTGCGAACGTCAGCGTGAACGTGGTCAATCGTTCCCTCAACGCGTCCACGACGATCGACTTGGCAGGGGTGGACTCGCGGATCCGGGATGACGCAGAGAGCGGATCACTCGTCTTAGCGCTCGTCAATCCGTTCACCGTTGCGGGTGCGCTTACGCTGAAGCTCACGCCGGAGTTCGGCGCAACGATCACGAAGACCATCGCGCTCGCCGCGGGCAATAGTACGCCGCCGCCAATTCCGTTCACCAGGGACGAGTTGCGGAGCCTCCTGGGTCGCAAGGTCGCGGTGACCTACACCGGCACCGTGAATTCGCCGACACCGGTAAACGTCTCGCCGAAGCAGGTTGTCGTGGTCACCACGAAACTCGACGTCAGCCTCACCGTGGGAGGAAAGTGATCATGTCAAGCACTCGCATGATCGTCCTCACCACGCTCGTCTTCGGAGGCGTCGCATCGGCGCAGCAGCCAAACGCCAGTGCCGCGGCGTTCGGCATGGGCGGGAATTTTCAGGCCGCCGCCACCGGCTTCAACGCCGTCGCATGGAACCCGGCAATGCTCGGCGTTGGCGATGGGGGCTTCACCCTCAACCTCCTCTCCGGTGGGATGCTCACGGGACTCGGTCCCGTCAAGCTCGCCGACATTACCGACTTCGGCGGCAAGACGATCCCGGCCTCGACGAAGGAAGCATGGCTCAACCAGATTGGGAATGGCACCGAAACAGGCGGCGCTAATGCGGGCCTCTCCATCATCGCGCTCAGCGTCGGCCCCGTCGCGTTTCAGCTCGGCGCCAGCGGGACTGGTGATGCCAGCCTGAATCAGGACGCCACCGAAGTGCTTCTTTACGGGAATGCCGGTCGTACCGGCGCCGTCAGGGATATGTTCTTCAACGGTTCCAGTTTGAACGGCTCCAGCTTTGCGACAGGCGCGGTCAGTTTCGCCCTTCCGCTGCCCCTTGCGCCAATGGGTGGAGCGCTCGAGCGCTTCTCCGCGGGTGTCACGGCCAAGTACGTCCGCGGAATTGCCGTGGCGCGTGCCCGAGACAACGGATCGTCGCTCACGGCGAACAACATCGGTGTGGTGTTTCCGGTGATCGTGACGGACTCGGATCACGTCGGGAACGCGGGTTCAGGCTTCGGGATGGATCTCGGCGTCGCGTGGAACAGCGGTCCGACGACCATCGGTGCCACACTGCGTAACGTCGTGAACACCTTCCAGTGGTCGACCACGTCGCTCATTTCGAGACCGGGCACCGTTACCTTCGACGGCACGAACGATTCGACCAACTTCAAGACGGCACCGTACGCTGACGCGCCAGCGTCGATGCGTGCAGCGCTGGAAGACGAGAAGTTCAAGCCCGAGTTCGCGGCGGGCATCGCGCATCGCGGCGGGAACTATACGCTGACGGCCGACGCAAGCTCACGTATTGGTGAAGGCATCGACGTCGGACCGAAGACGCACCTTGGCGTCGGTGCGGAGTATCGCGCCCTCTCGTTCCTTGCGCTGCGGGCCGGTGTCGCCGCTGTCACGGGCGGCTCCCAGATTGCCGGCGGTCTTGGTCTCAAGCTCGGTGCGGCCGAAGTGGGCTTCGGCATGTCGGCGCGCTCGATGAACAACAATACCCAGTACGGCGCGATGTTCAGCCTGTTGTCCATCCACTAGCCTTGCATGGCGCCATCAAGGGCGTTGACCCTCTACAACGAAGACGCGGACATGCTCGATGCATGTCCGCGTTCTTAGTTACGTGCACCACGCGACGGCTCAACCCGGCGTTATCGCAACACACCGGAAAGTGTTGCCGAACGTCCGTC
Source organism: Gemmatimonadota bacterium (assembly GCA_030852985.1). Taxonomy (GTDB): domain Bacteria; phylum Gemmatimonadota; class Gemmatimonadetes; order Gemmatimonadales; family Gemmatimonadaceae; genus AG11. The sequence goes on from JALYVY010000076.1 coordinate 18,231, forward strand.
CACCGCCGGCACTCGCGCCAGGCGAAGAAGCGAAGCGACGAACGGATAGACGTCGACATTCTCGAACGGTGGCAGTACACCGAGTGGCCGGACGTTCGGCCCCGCCGCCAGGAAGATCCCCTGCATGTCCGGCAGGGCCGGATCATAGCCATGCGCACCGGCAGTCGAGCGCTTGTCCGAGGCACGCCGCTGCACGATGAACCCTTCCTCCGCCACGATGAGCAGGTCGCCGGCCCGGAGGTTATCGCGTACATGCCAGGCCACTGGTGTCTCGCTCCGCAGGTAGGCACGCGCGTGCCAACCTGCCGCGTTCACGACCGCTTGCGCGGCACGCAAGCGCGCGGAGTCCGCACCAAACCAGAGGGAGAGCGTGGGACCGTTGTCGCTCACCTCCATGTGCGTCGTGTCCACGCCGTTGCGTGCGAGCAGGTCGCTCACGGCCATCCCCTTATCGGACCGCACCTGCGCCATGCCGTGATCCGACACAAGCACCAGGTTGACGCTGTCGGCGAAGGGCATGGATGCGATGCTGTCCATCAGCTGCCGAAGCGCCCGGTCGACCGCTCCTACCGCAACGGCCGTCTGCGCCGCATCAGGACCGTACTGGTGTGTCGTATCATCCACGTCGGAGAGATAGAGCAGCACCAGATGCGGCCGCTCGGGCGCGGGCTTCCGAAGCCATGACGCAATGGTGGTGACGCGAGTCGCATTCGCGACCTTCGCATCGTAGCGGAGCATGTACGTCGGTCGCATGCCGTCGATCGCTGCCTCGGAGCCCGGCCAGAAATAGACGCCGCTCCGAACGCCATTGCGCTCCGCCGTCACCCAGATCGGCTCGCCGCCATACCAGCTTCCATCGCGCATCGCCGTGGTGTCCGCCAACCGGTACCACTCCCGCCTGGCGGGATCATAGAACGCATTACCCGTGATTCCGTGATGCCCGGGGTACAGGCC
>JALYVY010000221.1 GCA_030852985.1 Gemmatimonadota bacterium
TTCTGCACCCGCATGTCGAAGGCCGTGGTGATGGTGCCCTCCTCCTTGTAGCCACGCACATGCATCTTGTGATTGGTCCGGCGATAGGTGAGCCGGTGCACCAGCCACGGGTAGCCGTGAAAGCCGAAGACGACGTGCTTGTCGGTGGTGAAGAGCGAGTCGTAGTCGGTGTCGCTCAGCCCATGCGGGTGCTCGGACTTGGGCTGCAGCCGCATCAGGTCGACGACGTTGATGACGCGGATCTTCAGGGCGGGGAGGTGCTCGCGCAGGATGGACACCGCCGCGAGAATCTCCAGCGTGGGCGTGTCGCCGCAGCAGGCCATGACGACGTCCGGCTCGCCGCCCTGATCGTTGCTGGCCCACGGCCAGATGCCGATGCCTTCGGTGCAGTGGACGACGGCAGCATCCATGGTGAGCCACTGTGGCAACGCGTGCTTGCCTGCCACGACGACGTTCACGTAATGCCGGCTGCGTAAGCAGTGATCGACGACCGACAGCAGGCAGTTGGCATCGGGCGGGAGATACACACGCACGACGTCCGCCTTCTTGTTGATCACGTGATCGAGAAAGCCCGGATCCTGGTGCGTGAAGCCGTTGTGATCCTGCTGCCACACGTGCGACGACAGCAGATAGTTGAGCGACGCGATCGGCCGGCGCCACGGCAATTCCCGCGTCACCTTCAGCCACTTGGCGTGCTGGCTGAACATTGAATCGATGATGCGCACGAACGCTTCGTAGCAGTTGAAGATTCCGTGGCGTCCGGTGAGCAGGTAGCCCTCGAGCCATCCTTCGCACTGATGCTCGCTGAGCATCGCGTCGTGGACGAGTCCGGCGGGCGCGAGGAATTCGTCGTTGGAGACCGTCCGCGCGTCCCACTGGCGGTTGGTGGCTTCGAAGACCGCCCCCAAGAGATTCGACACCGTCTCATCCGGGCCGAACACGCGAAAGTTGCGATGCGCCTCGTTCAGTGCAACGACGTCGCGAAGGAATTTTCCCAACACCATCATATCCTGCGCGCTTACCGCGCCTGGCGCCGTCACCGTCACGGCGTGCGTGCGAAAATCCGGCATGCTCAGGTCGCGGAGCAGGATACCGCCGTTGGCGTGGAGATTGGCCCCCATCCGCTGTTCCCCTTTCGGCGCCAACTCGGCCAATTCGGGCATCAGCCGCCCGCTGTCGTCGAACAGCTCCTGCGGCCGGTAGCTCTTCATCCAGTCTTCCAGCAGCTTCACGTGTCCCAGGTGATCGGCATCCACCAGGAGCGGCACTTGGTGCGATCGGAACGTGCCCTCGATCTGAAGCCCGTCGACCACCTCCGGCCCGGTCCAGCCCTTCGGCGACTTCAGCACGATCATTGGCCATCGCGGACGTGTGGTGTCGTGGCCGCGCCTGGCCCGCTCGCGGATCGCACGGATTTCCTCGATGACCTCGTTCATGGCCGTGGCCATCAGTTCGTGCATCGTCTCCGGATCGTCGCCCTCCACGAACCAGGGATTCCAACCGCAGCCACGGAAGAATTGCTCAAGTTCCTCGTGCTCGATACGGGCCAGAATGGTCGGGTTGCTGATCTTGTAGCCGTTCAGGTGCAGGATCGGCAGCACGGCGCCGTCGGTCGCCGGATCGAGCAGCTTGTTGGAGTGCCACGCGGTCGCCAGCGGTGCTGTCTCCGCCTCGCCGTCGCCGATGACGCACGCCACGATCAATTCCGGATTGTCGAATGCCGCGCCGAAGGCATGGCTGAGCGAATACCCCAGCTCGCCGCCTTCGTTGATTGATCCCGGCGTCGTCGGAGCCACGTGACTGGATATCCCGCCGGGGAAGGAGAACTGCTTAAACAGCTTCTTCAGTCCAGCTTCATCAAGCGTGATGTCCTGATAGACCTCGGTCCACGTGCCTTCGAGATACACGTTGCCGACAATGGCCGGTCCGCCATGCCCCGGGCCGGCGACGTAGAACATGTCGAGATTGTATTTCTTGATGACGCGATTCAGGTGCACGTAGATGAAGTTCTGCCCCGGTGTCGTGCCCCAATGGCCGACGACCATTGGCTTCACGTGCGCCAACGTGAGCGGCACCCTGAGCAACGGATTGTCGTAGAGATAGATCTGGCCCACGGACAGGTAGTTGGCGGCGCGCCAGTACGCGTTCATCCGCTCAAGCAGCTCTGGCGTCAACGTTCGTGCAGGGACTACTCCGGACACTGCCAAGTTCGATGGGGCGGAGGCGGCAAGACGGACCGTGATTTCGGCAGTTCCCACTCAGCGATACCAGAAGCCGGCGCCGAACCAGACGACCCAGATGACCAACATAATCCAGACGAAGTCGCCGCCCCATCCCCAGGCATGGTGGTCGATCGGCGCCTTGTCGCCGCTCCGGGTCGCGCGCTCGCTCCGGCGGCGCTGCACATAGCGTGGGTAGGGCGCGCCCCACCCACGGTAGCCCCAGCCATAGCCCACGGACGAGAAGAGAAACACAAACATGAACACCAGCCACAGCCACACCCATGACATCATCATCGTCAACTCCTGTGAGTTCCATCGGATTAAATACGAATCCTGGCGCCCGGAAGGAGGAGACGACGGGTATGCTCGTCCTCTGACGTCATTTCTATTCTGCCAGGTCGTGCACTATCGGTGCCGTGTTACGCGTGGGCTGCAATGCCTCGTCTGCCAGGTCGTGAGATGGCTGCACTCTTGCACGCCACGTTGGCCGGTACGCGTTACTCCCGCCACGAGGTCTTCGTGTCCAGTTCCCCGATGCTTCCGCCAGCGCTAATCGCGCTGGCACTCGTCATTTTCTGGCTCGTGAACTGCCTGAACATCCTGCGTGAGTACGAGCGCGCGGTAGTCTTTCGGCTCGGACGGCTACTTCCGCACGACAAGGGGCCCGGGCTCGTGCTCATCCTGTGGCCCATCGACAAGATGGTGCGCATGTCGTTGCGGGTCGTCACGTGGGAGATTCCACCGCAGGACATCATTACGCGCGACAACGTGTCGCTCAAGGTGAACGCCGTCGTCTACTTCCGCGTGGTCGATGCCACCAAGTCCGTGGTCGCCGTCGAGAACTACCGCTTTGCCGTCGAGCAGGCGGCGCAGACGGGTCTAAGAACGGTCCTCGGCGAAGTGGAGCTGGACGATCTCCTCTCGCAGCGCGAGAAGCTGAACGAGCGGCTCCAGGCCATTCTCGACGAGCACACCGAGCCGTGGGGCATCAAGGTGACGCAGGTGCAGGTGAAACAGGTCGACCTGCCGCAGGACATGCAGCGCGCCATCGCCGCGCAGGCCGAGGCCGAACGGGAGCGGCGCGCCAAGATCATCGCGGCACAGGGCGAATTCCAGGCGGCCTCTAAACTGGCCGAGGCCGCGGCGGTATTGAGCCGCGAGCCAGCGGCCATCACCCTCCGCTATCTCCAGACGCTCATCGAGATCGGCGTCGAGAAGAATACCACCATCATCTTTCCGCTCCCCATGGACTTGATCGCCGGCCTGACAGCGCTGCGGCCTGGCGGCGGCGGAACCGCGGCCATCAATCCCATTCGAGCAGAGGGAACTCCATGATGACACTGATCGAAGGACTTCCGGCCGATGTGCTGGGAATCGCAGCAACGGGCAAGGTGACGCACAGCGACTATCGCGACGTGCTCATTCCCCGCGCCGAGGCCATGATGGCCAAAGGGGCGATCAAGATGGTGTACGTCGTCGGTGCCGACGTGACCGGCTTCGAGCTCGAGGCGTTATGGGACGACGGAGCGTTTGGTGCCAGGCACTGGCGCGATTTTTCGCGCGTCGCCGTGGTCACGGACCACCCATGGCTGCGGGGCACCGTCAGCTTGTTTGCACCGCTCTTTCCGAGCGAGGTACGGCTCTTCAAGGTCGGCGACTTGCCCGCGGCCATCGCGTGGATTTCGCGGCCGTGAGACAACGCTAGTCGACTGTTGCGCCGCTTGGGCGGCAACCGCGGCACTCATGATACGGCAGGGAGCACCGTCGCCAGCGTGACTACTCCCGGTGCAGCGCGCACGTGCTCAGAAGATGAACATGCCGAGCGCTGCTGCGAACATGACGACGGTCGTAACGCCGACCACCGTGCGTGAGCCTCGTGAACTTGGCTGCCCATGCATCAACTCCGTGTCCGAGGCCGCGATCAATATCCCGACGAGCAGGAAGGGCGCGAGCACCCCGTTGATGACTGCGGTCCAGTAGAGAGCAGATACGGCGTTTACGCCCGCGAAGTCCATCGCGATGCCGAGAACGACCGAGCAGATGAAGGTCGCGTAGAATCCTGGCGCGCGATTGTACGGCTCGTCCATCCCCTGTCGCCAGCCAAAGATCTCGGCAAAGGCGTACGCGCCGGATCCAGCGAGTGTCGGGATGGCAAGCGCGCCGGTTCCAAGGAGCCCCACGGTGTAGAGCAGTGACGCGAAACGCCCCGCCAATGGGGTAAGAGCCTCGGCGACTTGCCTGGAGGTCTCCAGCTTGGTGAGTCCCGCGCGATGCAGCGTGAGTGCGGTCGCAAGGATGATGAAGAACATCGCGGCATTCGAGAAGAACGTCCCGATGGAGATGTCGATCTGGCGTGTCCTGATCTCGTGTGCATCCGCCCCAACCCGATCGGCAATCCGGCGGCGCCCCAGTCCCTTCTCTTCTTCCACTTCCTGCGAGGCCTGCCAAAAGAAGAGGTAGGGGCTGATGGTCGTGCCAAGGATCGCGACGAGTGTTGCCCAGGCGCCACCGAGCTTCGGAATGCTCGGCAGGAAGGTGTCGTGGGCGACCACTGACCACGTCGGCCCGACGTAAAGCGCCGTGATCACGTAGGCGACGAGCACGAGCGCCAGCCACTTGAGGGCACTCGCAATCGTGGCGTAACGCAGGCGGATGGTGGCAAAGGCGATCCCGACGCCGAGGACGACTACCCAGACGTGGGAACTCACGCCGGTGAGAAGCTCAGCCGCATCCGCCATTCCGGTCAGGTCTGCGCCAACGTTGATCGTGTTGGCGGCGAAGAGTGCCACAGCCGCAACGACGAGAACGGGGCGCGGAAACTTGTGGCGAAGCGCGCCGGCAATGCCTTGTCCTGTCACCATGCCGATGCGCGCACACATCGTCTGGGCGGCGATCATCAGCGGCCAGGTGAACAGAGCCGTCCATAACAGCGCGGTTCCGAACTGCGCGCCGGCAACGGAGTAGGTCGCGATGCCGGAGGGATCGTCGTCCGCCGCGCCGGTGACAATGCCCGGGCCCAGGCTTTTCCAGAAAGCGCGCAAACCAACGGGCCGACTGCGCTCACGACGGGCTTCACGGCGTTGCGCCGCACGGGCGTCCCGCAGATCACTCTCGATCATGGCTCTTCAATGATGTCTCGCGCAGGATACTCGTGAGGGTGCACGACCATGCGCACCGTGCTCGATTCGCGGCGGTCATCTCTTGCATGTGCGCTCGTCCATTGGCGGATACCGCGGGCGGAAGCGGATGGCTGCAGCCCGGCCAACGCACGCTGCACACCCCCGCGACAGGGGCGCGCGACACCTTGTGATTTCTTTGTGTTGTCGAGTCCGTTCGCGATCCGACAAGCGTCGGACTGGTTGCAATCGTTGAGCGATGACTGAATCAGCAGACCTCAGGTCGCCGTAAGCCGTCGCAGCGCATGCGGCTTTCGAGACCGCTTGCCGTCGTCGTTTTTTCTCTCATGTGCACAGGGCCCGCCCGATGGTGAGACGCTAAGATAATGCTAAAAGGAGGCGGAAGCCGCATTGGGTGACGCAACCATGCACAGTTTCAATGATGCTCGCCGCCGCCCCACCGCAGCGTACGAACCAGAATCCACCTTCCGCAGGAGCCGCACAGGCGACCGTCCTCATCATCGACGATGAGCGCGAGATCCGTCTCGCGGTGGCGGCAGCGCTGGGCGCCCTGGGCATGCGCGCGCTGCAAGCGTCCAGCGCAGCGACGGCGTCCGCGCTCGCCGCGAGCGAGAATCCGGATTTATACCTTCTTGACCTCGGTCTCCCCGACCGAAGCGGCATGGAGCTCTGCGCCGAACTGAGACGATGGACCTCGGCGCCGATCATCGTGCTTTCCGCCAGGCACGCTGAGCGTGACAAGGTGGCGCTGCTGCGGGCGGGTGCTGACGACTACGTCAGCAAGCCATTCGGCATGACGGAGCTGGTCGCCCGCATCGAGGCGCAGTTGCGCCGGGCGCGGACGCCGCATCGCAAGCTGCCGCCCGCATTCGAGCTCGATGGACTCAGCATCGATCTCCCCCGCAGTGAGTTGCGACGGGGGGACACGACCATTCGACTGTCGCCGACGGAATGGGGAATCTTCCGCACGCTGGTCCTCTGGGGCGGACGGCCCGTGCCACACCAGGAGATGTTCAACGCCGTCTGGGGCCGCCGGTTCGGCAATCCGTCGCAGTACCTGCGTGTGTACGTCACGCACTTGCGCCGAAAGATCGAGCGTGAACCGGCGGCGCCGCGCGTGATCATCACCGAGCCCGGGGTGGGTTATCGGTTGGGCAGTGACTAGCCACAACGTCGGAATCACGTACACGCTCGGCCGCTGGTGCTTCTGGCTTTTCATGCTCGCCGTCGTCACCGCCGCCTTGCTGGCGGTTCGCGGGGACATCGAACAATCGCACGCTGCGCTCGTGCTGCTGCTGGTCGTACTCGGTGGAAGTGCGGGCGGTGGGCGAACGCTGGGTTACGTGCTCGCCGTGCTCGGCTTCCTGCTTATCGACTATTTCTTCCAGGCACCCTACGGGTTGTTGTCGGTGGGAAAGGCGCTCGACTGGGTGGTGCTCTCGGCCTTCGTGGCCTCCGCCTTCGTGACCACCGAGCTGCTGGCGCGCGCCAAGGAAGAGGCGGACACGGCGCGGGCGCGCACTGACGAAGTGGCGTCGCTCTCGCGGCTTGGCTCGGCAACGCTTCGCCATGCACGCGCCGAGGACGCGTTGGATGCCGCCGGCTCGCTCATTCGCGCGACGCTCGGCGCACCGTGGTGCAGCATCCGTCAAATGCCGAACATGGGCGTGGAGTCCGACTGGGCGAGCGCGCTGGTCGGGGATGACGAACATGCGCGCCGTCGCGGTTTGCTGGAAAAGCGCATCATTGATCGTATCGCACTGGGCGTTCAGGAGACCGAGGTGGTCCTGGCAGTTCCAGGTGGCGGCGTCGCCGTGGAAGTGCTGGAGAATCATGGCGACAGCGATCACGTCGAGGCGATCGGGTTGCCCCTGCACGCCGATTCGCGTCTCGTCGGCATCCTGATCGTCGGAGGTGATGCGAGCACGCCCATCGTTTTCGATGCAGCTCGGCGGCGCTTCATGGGCACGATTCGCTATTACGCCGCACTGGGAGTCGAGCGTGTGCGCCTGACGCGTGAGGCGCGGCAGGCGCGCGACCTTCGTGAGGCGAACCGGTTGAAGGACGAGGTACTCGCGACGGTCTCGCACGACTTGCGAACGCCGCTCACGACGATCAAGCTCCTCGCGCAGGCATCCGCCGAGCGCGGTGATCCGGCG
>JALYVY010000222.1 GCA_030852985.1 Gemmatimonadota bacterium
AAGATCCTTGCGACCGCTGGTGCCCATGTCGCCACCGACCTTCGTCATGATGTGCACGCGGTCCCGTTTCGACGGATTGCGCTTGAGCCACCGCCCGATGATCGACTCCGACTCGCCGCCGTGATTCCCGGGCGCCCAGCGGGAGTAGACGTCGGCGGTGTCGATGGCGTCGAACCCCGCGTCGACGAATGCATCGAGGATGGAGAAGCTCGTCGGCTCGTCGATGGTCCAGCCGAACACATTGGTGCCGAGCACGAGTGGGGCGATGCTGATGCCCGTTCGGCCAAGCGCGCGCTTTGACGGTGTCATGCTCCAGTGCGTATATGTGAAACTGCCCTCATATTCTCCGCTCACTCTCAATCGCAGCGACGGAAATTGCGTTCCCCGGCCGCGCGGTAGCCACGAATGGAGCACAACGATGCCGCATGAAACCGAAAACGTCCGCACGAATGACGGTACCTGCCCGGTCCACCTCTTCGAGCCCGAGGCGGGCAGCGATGTGCCCGGCGTCATCATGTACATGGACGGTCCCGGCATTCGACCCGCCCTGTTCGACATGGCGGAGCGGTTGGCGGGCGGCGGCTATCGCGTGGCGCTTCCCGATCTCTACTATCGAAGCGGATTCAAGGTGCCCGAAGGCAAGAGCCTGTTCGGCGACCCCGTCCTGCTCGCCGACTGGAAGGCACGAGTGGTTCCCACCGTGAGCAATACGCTCATCATGCGCGACGTCCCCGCGTTCATCGACTTGCTCAACGCACGCGCGGGCAAGCCGAACTGCCCCATCGGCACCACAGGCTACTGCATGGGCGGACGACTATCGCTCACGACGGCTGGCACCTTCCCCGATCGTATCACCGCAGCCGCATCGTATCACGGCGGTGCACTCGCCACCGATGCGCCCGACAGCCCGCACCTCCTCGCACCGCAGATGAAGGCACGCGTGTACGTCGCCGGCGCGATCGAGGACTCCGGGTTCGACGATGCGCAGAAGCAACGCCTCGAGGATGCGCTCACCAATGCGGACGTCGAGCACTTCGTCGAGACGTACAACGCGCGACACGGCTGGGTGCCTGCCGACATGCCGACGCACGATCCGGTTGCCGCCGAGCGTCACTGGCAGACGCTCTTGGGGCTGTTCGGTGCAACCCTGACGATTGGCGACTGTTGACGAAGATGCGCTCACTGGGTGTTGCGCTCGCGCTCGCGTGCGCGACCCGTGCGCAAGCGCAGGGCGCGTCATCGCTTCCACGCAGCACCCCCGAGCGCGAGGGCGTGTCGTCGAGCGCCGTGCTGTCGTTCCTGCAAGCCGCGGACACGACCATCGATGCCATGAACAGCTTCATGCTGGTGCGCCATGGCCACGTCGTCGCCGAAGGGTGGTGGACCCCCTATCAGGCGAACACGCAACACATCCTGTATTCGCTCAGCAAGAGCTTCACTTCCACTGCGGTCGGCCTGGCGATCGCCGAAGGCAAGCTGAGTCTCGACGACGAGGTGTTGAAGTTCTTTCCGGAGGACGCGCCGGCGCAGCCATCGGCCAACCTTCGTGCGATGCGTGTTCGAGACCTGCTGCGCATGCAGACCGGGCACGTCACGGAACCGTCGATCATCACGCCGGCGGACTCCACCCTTCGCGATGCGACCTGGGCGCGACGGTTCCTGATGCACCCGGTGACGTTCAAGCCCGGCACGCACTTCCTCTACAACTCCGGTGCGACGTACATGCTCTCGGCCATCGTGCAGAAGGTCACGGGCCAGACCGTCCGTGAGTACCTCACGCCGCGCCTCTTCGTGCCGCTCGGCATCGAGTCGCCGACCTGGGTCTCCAGCCCGCAGGGCATCAATGCGGGCGCCTATGGCCTCGCGGTTCGCACCGAGGACATCGCGAAGCTCGGTGAGTTGTATCTGCAAAAGGGAAAGTGGAAGGGACGGCAGTTGATTCCCGCCGCGTGGGTCGACGAAGCCACCTCACGTCAGACGTCGAACGGCTCGGCGCCCACGAGCGATTGGGACCAGGGCTATGGCTATCAATTCTGGCGCTCGCGGCACGACACGTATCGCGGTGATGGCGCGTTCGGGCAGTACATGATGGTGATGCCGCAGTACGATGCGGTGGTGGCGATCACGAGTGGCGTGCGCGACATGCAGGCGGTGATGAATCTCGTGTGGGACAAGCTGCTGCCGGCGTTCTCGCCCACGCCGCTCGCCGAGAATTCCGCGGCGCGCGACACACTGCGGGCGAAGCTCGCGACACTCTCGGTGCGCATGCCCGCTGGGCGCGGAAACGCGGCCCTCGCCGCACGGGTGAGCGGCAAGTGGTACGACGTGGCCGCCAATGATCGCGGCATCACGGCCGTGTCGCTCGACCTCAATGCGTCGACACCGGCGCTACTCGTGCGCACGGCCGCCGGAGAGATGCGCACGTCCATCGGCATGGGCACGTGGACGCGGAGCCGGAAAGGATTCAACAGCGGCATCGATCAGATGCTCAGTGTGTTGCCGCAACCGGCAGTCGCCGCAAGTGGTGCGTGGACGGCCGACAGCGTGTTCACCGTAAAGCTGATCGCCCCCGAGACGCCGTTCTACTCCACGCTCACGTTCGCGTTCAGCGGAGACACGATGTCGTTCGACACGGAGTACAACGTCAGCTTTGGTGCGCGCAAGCTGCCGCGTCTCGAGGGGCATCTCGGTGTTCGGCCGTAGCGCTCGGTGATGTTAGCGGCGACGATCCTTTACTAGGCGTAGGGCGAGTCATTGCGAGTCGCCAGAGAACGCGGAGGCGTCCGCGGTGGGCTCTTAGCCGGGAGGCAGCGGCGCAACCACGCGATACTCGTCCGTCCTGATCGCACCCGGACCGCGCCGTTGAACACGACGCCTGCCTTCCGCGACTGACGTGGCGACGAGCAGGCCGGCCGAGATGGCGGTCGCCGCGATGATCATCGTGAACGCGGTCTGTACACCCGCGACGACATTGCGCTGGAGGAGGCTGTTGAGGCTCCTGAAGCCGACACTGCCCGGAACGAGCATCAGGATTGCCGGCACCAGCACGACACTCTGCGGTCGATTGCGCCAACGGCCCCACACCGCCGCCGCGACGCCATCGAACATCGCGGCGACGAACAAGCCGAGCTCGGGACCGGCAATGCGAACACTGCTGCTCGACAGCAGGTAGCTCACCGCCGACGCGCCGACCATCCAACCGGTGTCCCGCGGCTCGGCCTTCAGGATGACGACGAAGCTGACGCCCGCGGCCAGTATGGCGATCCCCATGGTCCACCATGGGAGCGCAGCGGGCGTCAGCTCGCGAACCGCACCGAACAAGGTGCTCGCCGTGCGGCTGCCAAGGGCGACACCGAACACGAGTCCGAGCAGGATCATCGCCGCGCCGGCCAACCGCGCGGTGCCCGATGCAAGATGTCGCTCGGCGAGCTCACGCACCGCGTTGGTGAGCACGAGTCCCGGCAGCAGCACAATTATGCCGGCGAGAATCGCCGTGGACGTGGCGTACGGTCCGAGCAACGCGGCAACGCCGGTGGCGATGAACGCCGCCGCGAAGCCGCAATCGGCTCGTACACGCGCTCGAGGCGCGGGCGTCGTTCGGCCATGGCCTCGAGGGATCCTGTAATGAGACCGAGTATCCCACCCACGGCGATTTCCTTCACGCCGCCGCCAAGGAAGCGCGCAATGCCCGCGGAACCCAGGCCGAAGGCGAAGACTGTCACAAGCGAGGGGTAGGGCGATGGCTCACGCTCGATGAACTCGACCTGCTGCAGCGCTTCGGAAGTGGAGATGTCACCGGACAGCACATCGGAGACGACACGATCCAGGCGCGACAGTCTGCCGATGTGGGGACCCGCCGGTGCGAGGCGGAGCAGGTGGGTCTCCTGATCTTCGAGCTCGCCGAATGCGCACATGATCGACGTGGGCGTGGAGAAGAACTGGGCGTGACGGAGGTCGAGACCGCGGGCGAGGAGGGCGAGCGAGTCCTCGAGTCGTTGTGCGGTGGTGCCCGCCGTGTGGAGCGCGCGTGCCATGGTGAGCAGGAAGCGCACGTCACGCTTGCGGGCGGAGTTCGCGTCGAGTGCTCGGCGGTCGTGCGGGGTATTCACGGGGGTGCGTTGCTCATGGGCGTTTTGAGGCGTGGTTCGGCAGGAGGCGCTGCGGTCGTGTCGAAAGTTCGGCAGCGTTGCTGTCGTTGGCTACGGCAACACGCGAAAGCGACGTCGGCGACGGGAATTGCTCCCGCCTCATCCCGGGCGGCGCTGGGCAAGGCAGCAGAGTTCATGAGTTCTTAATGGTCCGCTCATCCGCATGACATTTTCCCTTGGTACGCTCCACGCATGCGAGCGTGCGACTTTTTGCCGCGAGGGGTTTTCGTCGTGCTGGGAGTGGTTGGTCTCCTGGCCACTGCCCCGTCGTGCCGGCGCGCTGCGTCATCTGTGCCGCCGGCGGTTCCGGACACGCCGGCGGGCCGCGTGTTCGGGGTGTGGCTCGACGCATACAACGCGTCGGACTCCACGCGTCTCGATGCGTATGCCCGGCAGTACGAGCCGAGCATGAGCGTTCATGCGCAGCTCGCGGCGCGGATGCAGACGGGGGCGTGGGAGATTGCATCGGTGGATCGGAGCGATCCCCGATACCTCGCCGTCGTGCTGCGAACTGGTGACGCATCGGTCGCGCGATACTCACCGATCACGATGTACGCCGCAATCGAAGTCACGGGAGAGGCGAGGCTCCGCGCGACGACCAGCTTTGCGCTGCTTGGGAGACAGCCGCGAATTCCGCTGCGCCGAATGGCTGCGCGGCAACGCGTCGAGGCGATCGACAGCCTCGTGGCGAAGCTCACGCGGAACTACGTCTCCCTCGACGTCGCGAACCGTATCGCCGACTCGCTCCATGCGCGACAGGCGCGCGGCGTGTACGACGACTATTTGACGGACGTCGCGTTTGCGATGCGACTGAACAACGACCTGGTCGCGCTGGGCACGGACCGCCAGTTGGGCGTCGAGTACGCGTGGCGTGTGCCGCTGCCTCCGTCGAGCCCGACGCCCGCCGCGATGTTGCATTGCGGCTTCGACCCGCCGGCGCGCCTCGTGGGCGATGTCGGCTACCTGCGCTTCTATGGGCTCGGTGAGCCCGACTGGGATTGTGGGCACGAGGTTTCAGAAGTCATGCACGCTGTCGCGGGATCACGCGCCCTCATCGTCGACCTGCGGGAGACGACGGACGACTCCCGCGCACGCATGGCCTATCTGGCCTCCTACCTCGTGCAGGGCTGCACGCATCTCGGCGACATCTGGGACCGCGCGACGGCGCAGACTGAAATGCTGTGGACGCACGACGGTTTGCCCGGTCCGGCGTTCGGCGGCACGAAGCCGTTGTACATCCTGACGTCGGCGCGCACGTTCGCGGCGGCAGAGGAGCTCGCGTACGACCTCCAGAGCCTGGGGCGCGCAACCGTCGTGGGAGAGGCGACCGCGGGCGCGGCATATACGATCGCATCAGGACAGATCGGCGAACATCTCCTTGTCCGCATACCGATTGCGCGCGCGATCAATCCGATTACAGGGTCGAACTGGCAACGAGTCGGCGTCGTGCCCGACGTGCCGGTTGCTGCCAGCGAAGCGCTGAACGCGGCGCAGCAACTCATCCGCGAGGGGCGTGTGGTCCACGTGCGGATCGCGGCGCGCGGAGGGCCCGCGAGCGCGGGAAATAGCGCCGCAGTGGCCATACTCGCGTCATCGGGACGGACACCGCAGGGTGGTGGACCAACAACGCTGCTTCGCGGCATCCGCTTCGCCATTGACACGCTGGTGCCGTTCGCCGAGCAGCGCGGCTTGCTGTCGAAGGTGGCGGGGACCATGGAGTTTGGCGACGGTCGAGGGCGGCTCGACGTCACCGCGGTAAGCCACGCGCCGGCACTGGTGCTCGATGGGATTGCGGTGGCGGAGCCGCTCGCGCGGCCAGGCGACTACTACCTGTTCGACAATCTCGGCTTCATCCTGGTGCGACCGGCACGCCGAACCTTCTCCAGCTTTACGTTCACGCGGGCTGAATTCAACGTCACCGGTGCACTCTTGACGGGCGCGTACCTGATGGGACGGAGCACCATCGCCCGCGTCGACACGATTCCCGCGGGCGACCTTGCCGCACGGCGGCAGCACGGTCCGATCACCTTTCACTTTCACATGCAGCCCAGGGAGAACGCGCGGCCGAAGCTCGAGCATGGCGGTATTTGGGGATTACTTGCACGCGGTTGGATGGAGCTCGACGATGCCCCGGGAATCGAGGCGGGCGTCGCGCGATGGTTCGAGGTCGCGGCGGCGCTCGCGACGCGACCCGCCGGCGTGAGCGACATCGCGCCCGAGGGACTCGAGGTGACTTCCGTCGTGCGATTCGCTCGGCGCGCGTTGCCTTCGTCCCCGGTCCACTACCTCGAGACGCTTGTACCGCACCGGCTTGCGGCAGCGGATATCGATCCGGCCCGCCTCGCGATTCCATCGGACTTCGTTGAAACGCCGTGGGGCGACGGCGGGCGCACGTCGGGAGTGCGCGCTGCGGCGCGCGGAGTGAACACTCGGTGGTACGCGCCCGAGGACGCGCTGAGCCAGCGCCGCCGTGCGGCGTGTCGCCAGGCATGGCTGCCGGAAGCGCACGCCGCGCCATCGGCCGACGCGCCCCTGAGGTCTCGGTCAATCAAGCCCTGAAGTCCTCGAGCGGATCTTCCACTCGGTGGCGCGCCAATGGTCCTCCGTGCCAATTGAAGACGCGCCCTGTATCGCTCGTTCACGTTGGGTCGACCCCCTTACCGTCCATCATGCCTGTCTCGCGGTTCTCGCTCATGGCGTCGCTCGTAGCCATCTCGGCTGCGTCGTCTGCCGGTGCGGTGCGTGCGCAGGACGGATCCCTTCGCACGCGGCGCGCGCAACCGACACTCGTCACTCGCAGTGCGCCGATCATCGCAGGCCGATGTGGCCGTGATGCGGCTCGTTGCGCCATTCGAGACGTTGCATCCGGCGTACGTATTGGGCGCGATGCAACACGAAGGCAGTCTCGAATTCCTCGAGGGGAATCCGGCACACGATGAGTTCAGGCGCATCAGTGCCGTCGTACCCACGATCGTGACGGTCTACCTCGACCGGCCCGCGATCCTCACGCCGCTCAAGGGACACGCACGAGCTATCCTGGCGAACTTCGGCATCAGCGATGACGCCTTGCTCGACGTCCTCGCGGGACGGGCGAGGCCGGAGGGCAAGCTTCCCTTCGACCTGCCGGCGTCGAAGGGTGCGATAGGCACGCAGCTGTCGGATGTCGCACACGACATCGTAGGGCCGCTGTATCTGTTCGGCTTTGGTCGTCGCTACTGAGTGAGCTTACACCGATGTTTGACCGTGCACTCGCGCGCACACCACACCACAGTTCGAGAGCAACTATGCGACCATATGTCTTCTTCGCGCTGGCAGCGCTGATCCCGATGTCTCTCGCCTCCTCGCAGCGCGCCGTGC
>JALYVY010000223.1 GCA_030852985.1 Gemmatimonadota bacterium
GTTCAGCCCAACTGGTGTAGCTATGACGGACTACGAGATCACTGGTTATCTTATGCAGGCCCGGTCGACGACGACCGGGCATCTCGTCACGTGGCGGACGGCGCTCCCCGACTTCACGGCGTTGTACTGGCCTGGCCCGGGTTCGCCCGAGTTCGTCGCATGCACGGTGCTCGCGCCGTCAACCGGCGATCTACCCGTCAGTGTTGCCCCGCCTGTTTTTGCAGGCATCAGTCCTTCGGGCGGCTCCGAACTCGGCGGCACCTTCATCACTATCACCGGCACTGGATTTGTGGATGGTCTCACGGTCACGATCGGCGGCGTGCAAGCGCATGGCAACAACTCGGGACCACCGAGTCCGCCGATCGTCAACGGCGCAGGCACCGAGATCACTTGCTACTCGCCAGCAGGTACCGGGCAAGTGGACGTGTACATCGAGAATCCCGACGCGCAGAACGTGAACGCGTCGAACGCGTTCGGTTACTTCTTCCAAGTCGACTTCGCGGCGCTTGCAGACGGAGGCATCTCGTCGGCTGCGTTCGCGACGGCAACAGGGCTCACCTCGTTCACGCGCGGCAGCACGTCGACGTGTCAGGTCTCGTCGAGCGCGCTCGTCGCCGGCATAGCCAACGACCGTGCATGCATCGGCTCTGTTGACGGCGTGAAGCGCGGACTCTGGGTCGTCCACAACACGAAGAACCTTTGGGGTGGGTCCGGAGACAACTCTCCGCGCAACTTGACGGGCACGGATTGGCAGTCTGGAACTGGCGCGATGACGGGTACGTACGCGGCGGGTCCTGACGGTATCGCGCCTGGCGTTGGTTGCAGCCGCGCCAACCTCGCTAGCGGGCAGTACAGTGCGTACGTCTCCGGCGCCGGTTCTGGTGTAGCCACGTGGTCATCGTGGCAGCGATCGAAAGACGCCTCGGTGAACGGCGACATGCAGATGGGATGGATCAGCGGGACGCCGGGTGATGGCGTTCAGCGTATCCGTGCCGCGAGTGACACGTGGGCGCGGCTTGTACTTTCGAGCACGGCGCGGACGTACTTTGCACCGGCCGATGGACGCGACTACTCAGCTAGCGGTGGTCAAACACCGCGCGCGCGCGACGTGTTGGTCGACTACGTGATGCTGAATCAGGGTGAGTTCGCAACACCGGCGATCCCCGTCGGAGGGGCTTATCGCAAGAGCGATAAGGCACGTGGTGCGATCCCTACCATGGGCAATCGCATGCGGTTTTACGCGCGCTTCTACCCAATGCTCGCATCGTCCATGAGCGTCGCCGAGCACGGTACGAGCACCAACGGGCTCTCCTCCGCGCTGTATCTCTTCTCAGCATCAGAAGGTGGCTCGCCCGATCTCTATGCGTACATCGATGCGACCACGAAGAAGCTCGTTGTCCGTGTCGGCGGCAACCAAGTCGGCGGCGCCGCTAGCAACTCGCAGACGAGCACGAACGCGATGACGTTCGCGATGTGGGACGAGGTTGAGATCTTGATCGAAGTCGGCAACGCCGTCGCCTCGCGCGCGAAGTGGCGCGTCAACGGCGGATCGTGGAACGACTTTGTGCTCGCCACGTTCGCGCTCGACGCAACGCCCTCGCAGGACTGCGCGATCTTCTACGACGACTTGGGGAGCGACACCGGCATCCAAGGCCAGTTCCCGTGCGTGCTTGCCGAGATCCGCGCGTACACCACCGAGATCACGGAGGCCGACCTATGAAGATCACCAACTACCTGCCCTACTTCATCGGATTCCTCATCGCCGCCATGTCGATGGTGCCGTGGCTAGCCTACGCCGCTGACCCGACTCCCGCTGTGGGACCGACCGCGGCAGGCATTACCGACGTGCTGTTACAGCATGGCATCACCGGAGCGCTTCTACTGATCGCCATGTACGCGTATTGGCGGAAGGATCAGGACAAGAACGCAGAGTCGGCGGCGCGTATTGCCGATGCGAAGTTGTACGGGGAGGCAATGGCCGGCGCGCGGGAGAAGCAGAGCGCGGTGATCGAGCGCTTCACCGACACCAGCGAAGCGCTCCTTGAGGAGATCAAGGAGCGGCAACGCGAGGAGCGGGCGAGCACGCTACAACGACCGGCGACGGGGCAGGGGTTCAAGCGATGAGCAGCACGAAGCCGCCCCCGAGGACACGCAGCGGAGAGATGACCGCGGTGAAGGACTTCTACAAGGAGCTGAAGATCTTTGAGGAGGAGACCGCACCGCAGCTCGACAAGGCGTTGGAGAAGATGGATGAACTGAAGAAGAAAGTCACCATCACTCCCGATACCGAGCCAGAGCCCGAACCGGCACCGGCAATTCCGAAACCGCCGCGATCTCCGTCGTTTGTCGACGAGGAGGAACGCAAAGCCGCCGCCGAGAAGGAGACGCCATGAGTGATTCAGATCCGTTGATTGAGGTTGGTGACACCGGGCGCAACGCGAAGGTTGTGGACCAGCGCGATCGCAAGAACAACGCGCGCATCTTCGACACGCTCGTCGCGTCGAACGTGGCTCTGGTACGCACGTTGAAGGTTTCAGTTTACCTGATGCTCGGATTCGGTTTGATCGCCACCATTATGACGGCGTTTTCAGCAATCATCCTCAAGCAGGGCCAAGCTGAAACACGTGCGTTGATCCTCAGCACTTTCGCAACGCAGAACTGCGTCACTTCGGCTACCCCAGCACCCGTACAGCCGCTACCGGTTCAGGAGACCAAATGAGCCCCGAGCAACTTGCAGACCTGGTGATGCAGAAGAAGTGGATCGCCTTGATGGCGCTCCTCATCGGGCTTGTTGTCCGGCTCCTCAAAAGCGACACCAAGATCCCCATCGATATTCCGCCGCAGTACCGCGTGTGGCTGGCGCTCGGGTTGGCTCCGATTGCTGGGGCTGTCGACAAGGTGGCCGCCGGGAACACGTGGACCACGGCTATGGTCGAAGGCGCCATCGCCGCGGTTCTCGCCATCGTTGGGCATTCGACGGTGATCGACAGCCTTCGCGGAGGCCGAGAACTGAACATCCCCGGACTGATCAAGGAAAACGTGCCGCCGGGACCGGGCAAGCCACCGACGATTCCGCCGCCGGGACCCGACAGTCTGACGCCGCAGCTGAACACACCGATCAAGAGCAACAATCCTCCGCTCAGCTTCGTCACCCCACTCGTCGTGCTGTTTTGCGGCCTCACTTTCGCCGCCTGCCAGCTGTTCACGGCGGACCGGGCGCCGCAGACGGTGCTTGATATCACGAAGATCGCCTGCATCGCTGAGCATCTGTTCGTGAACGAGACCTCGCTGAACGAGATCTGCGGGCTTTTCAC
This sequence comes from Gemmatimonadota bacterium, assembly GCA_030852985.1. GTDB lineage: Bacteria > Gemmatimonadota > Gemmatimonadetes > Gemmatimonadales > Gemmatimonadaceae > AG11. Next base: position 3,315 of record JALYVY010000223.1, read on the forward strand.
GGCGCAGGAGCGCCAGGCGGCCCAGCAGGTGCAGAAGGCGACTCGGGCCGGTGTGGCGCGAATGCAGGCCAGCCACCAAGTGGACGGCGGGACGTGTGAAGGAGGAGCGCCGTGAACTCGAAGCCGCCGAAGTTCAACCCGCTCGGGCTGGGCTACATCCAGGACAAGCCGGACGACAGGGACCTGCTTTCGCACGACGCGAAGAGCCGGTCGGGGCTGTTCGGGGCGACCCCGACGGTCGTTGTGCCGGCTTCGATGATGCAGTTCCGCAAGGGCGCTCTCTACCAGGGCCAGGCAGGAAGCTGCGTTGCCCACGCACTCGCACGGGCGGTCGACATGTGCGCGCGGGCGGAGTTGGCCGTGAAGAACAGCAAGCAGGAGCCGCCGAAGATGAGCCGGCGATACGCGTACTTCAACGCGCGCCAGCAGGAGAACGTCGATGCGATCCAGTCGGGTCAGCCGATGCCGAAGATGACGGACGCAGGCTGCATGCCGCGTCTCGCCATGCGGGCGATCCAGAAGCTAGGATTCTGCGATGAGGTGGTGTTCCCGTACACCGACGACCCGAGGGCGATCAACGAGGTTCCTCCGCCGCTCGCCTTCAAAGAGGCGTACGACCAGATCGGGTTCCGGTACTCGCGGCCCCTTCTACACCCGGTGGCGGAGTGCGCGCGCGCTCTCGCGATGCAAAAGCCGTTCATCTTCGGGATGTTCGTCGACACGCCGTTCATGAACAACGGCGGCGATATCATCCGTTCGGTCAACACGCGGGACCCGGACGGCGGCGGGCACATGCTCTGCGGTTTGGAGATCACGGCAAACGAGGTCATCTTCGACAACTGGTGGTGCCCGCCCGGAAGCCCAAGCGCGTGGGGTAGCCTCGGCATCGGCCGCATGACCCACGAGCTGTTTTCGTCGGCGATCGTCACGGACCGCTACATCATCGAGGCGGCACCGCTGTTTCCGGAGGTCCCATGAAGAAGCGATTCGACGTGTTCTACCCTGTCGCTCTATTGATCGTCGCGACAACGCTCGTAGCGGCGTGCGGCCCGGCACCGGCCCCGCAGGCGCCGAGTGTCGAGCCGGAGGCCGGGGCACCGGCGATGGGCTGCGGGAGCGCCTGCACGAACCTCCGCTCGCTGCACTGCTCTCTCGGCGAGCCCACGAAGAAGGGCGCGAGCTGCGAGGTGGTGTGCGACAACGTGCAGGTGAACAACGCGGGAGCCGGCTTCCCGGTGGCTTGCCTCACCCACGCGAAGAGCTGCGACGCTGCCAACGCCTGCCGCTGACCAGGAGCCGTCATGTCAATCACACCGATCGTCTACACCAAAGATCACGACTCAATGTTTTATCCGATGCTGGACGAGGTGTGCGAGCGCCTGTCCACACCGGAACGGACATGCAAGCCGATCGACATGCTCGGCGTCATGATGAGCGAGTCGGGCGTGCGAGCCGACGCTTGGAACGACAACCCGAAGAACCTGCCGCCGGAGAAGCGATGGAACGCCTCCGGATTGGTGCAGTTCATGCCGTTCATTCTGCCGGGCGTCGGCTGGACGGGTGGGCACACGGCATTCCGCCTGCTTTCGGCGACCGAGCAGCTGGCCTACGTGGAGCGGTACTTCAAGCCGCACCGCGGGAACCTGGGCAGCGTTGGGCAGATCTACACCGCCACCTTCCTTCCGGCGCTGATCAAGCATGCCGAGAACCCCGACTTCGTCCTCACCGCGAAGAACGGTCCACTTGGCTGGGCGTACGCGCCGAATGCGAGCTTCGACGCCAACCGTGATTACGCGATCACCGTGCGGGAGCTGGAGCAGGCAGTGCTTCGCAACTGCAAGGGTGGCCGGTGGGGGGAGATTCTGGAGCGGGCGAGCGAGCTGGACAACTGGAAGCAGATCGTGAACACGCTCAACGACCTGAAGGACGACGCGCTCGACGTGATCTTCGACCTTCGTACGACACTTGGCATTCAGCAGGCGCTCAGCCGCCTCGGCCACGACCCCGGGAAGCTCGACGGACTGCCTGGCCCGAAGACCAGCGCGGCGGTGGCGGCGTTCCAGCGTGACGAAAACCTGAAGCCCGACGGCATTGTCGGACCGCTCACACGCACCGCGTTGGAGATTGCGCTCAAGACCCGGGCGTGATGCTAGTAATGAACCCGAGACCGGAGAGATAGACACATGGCAGCGTTCAACCAGAGGACTGCGCGTTGAACTACGTTCGGCACTACGACTTGTTGATCGCGCGAGCGCGCGCGAGAACGTTGGACGGGTACGTCGAGCATCATCACGTCATCCCGCGTTGCCTCGGTGGGGATGACACCCCTGGGAACCTCGTACGGCTGACAGCGGAAGAACACTTCGTCGCGCATCAGCTGCTCGTGAAAATGCACCGCCGCCATGCCGGGCTTACGTGGGCGCTCGTCAACATGAGCGGCGGCAACAGGCGGCAGGCACCGAGGATGACAAATCGTCTCTACGGCTGGATGCGGAAGCGTCACGCGGAAGCGATGCGGCAGCTACATACCGGGCGCGCACCAAGCGACGCGACTCGTGCGAAAATGCGCGACGTGAAGTTGGGGAAGAAGCGCAAGCCACACTCTGAGGAGACGAAAGTGAAAATGGCGGCGGCTAGCCGCGGTCGACCGAAGAGCGAAGCGCACCGCTTCGCGATCGCGGCGGCACAGCTTGGCAAGACACGAGCACCGCATAGCGATGCGACTAAGGCTAAAATGTCGGCGAGCCAGCAGGCTGCTAATTCCAATCGCGACCATTCACACAAAAACGATCCCAAGTATCGCGCGCGGCAGTCCGCGAACATGCGACGGATCTGGGCCGAGCGACAAGCTCAGAAACAGGGATAGTCAAATCGCAAGTTTCAACAAATTCAACGCCTTTGTCGAGGACATCGCGAAGGGTGTTCACAACCTCGCGACAGGCGCGCTCACGATCGCCCTGTGCGCCACGGCCAGCGCGCCGGTGGCGGCGAACAGTGTGCTCGCAAACCTCACGCAGATCTCCTACACCAACCTCTCGGCGCGCCTTTGCACCACGACGAGTTGCGTCCAGACCTCGGGCGTTCTGAAACTTCTCATCACCGACCTGGTGCTCACGGCCAGCGGCGCGGTGGCGGCGTTCCAGTACGTCGTACTCTACAACGACACGCCGGTGAGCCCGGTCGACCCGTTGATCGGTTTCTACGACTACGGCTCAGCCCTCACCCTCGCTTCTGGCGAGACGTTCACGATCGATTTCGACGGCGCTGCCGGCGTTCTCACCATCACCTGAAAGAAGACCATGGCGAAGATCAACGACATTCGGGCGGAGCGCGACAAGGCGCTGGAGCACGCGCGGTCGATTCAGGAAACCGGAACGCAGGAGGAGCTGCGCAGGGCGAGTGAGGCAGTCGAGGCGGCGCAGCACGCCATGATCGCCACCATCACCAAGGGCGCGGACCCGTGTCCGATGTGCAAGGAAATGCCCACGGGCATGGAGCAGCCGAACGCTCGGGGAGGCGTGGAGTACGAGGTGGGTTGCAGCACCTGCCCGCCGATCCAACACGACGACGGGAGCACCCGCCAGCCGCGAGTGCGTGGAGGAATGATGCCCTCCCACGCTGTCGACGCTTGGAACGGTGGCCCGGACTTCTGGACCAAGGTGACGGGATGAACTTCGTCGTCGAGTCTCCGGTGGAGATCAAGCAACGGCAAGACGACGGAACTATCGAGATGCGCACCGGGACTTCCCGCGTGTGGGTCGAGACCGAGGACCGCGCTAAGGCCATCATCCAACAGGGACTCGACGCCGTTCCGCCGGTGACCAACCGCACCTACCGCCCCACGACGGCTGCGGAGCGGGAGAAGACGACGGAGCGGGCGGCACTGGCACGGGCAGGAGACTGATATGGCAATTGCATCGCTAAACGACCTGATCGCCTCGGTCAAGCAGGGCGTCCCGTACTCCAAGACGACCGCACGCACGGCGATCGCGACGGCGTGGTTCTCCACGTTCGACCTCGCCGGTAACCCCGGCGCTGGCGTTCTTGCTGGCGGTCAGACGACGGGCAGCACGACCGCGGGCAACGTCCCGACCTCGGCGACGCCGGGTTATCCGGTCATCAACGCGTTCGGAGGCGGTGCGCTCGGATACTTGAGCAAGGTCGACTTCGGCAGCTCCGTCGCG
>JALYVY010000449.1 GCA_030852985.1 Gemmatimonadota bacterium
CGGCCGCCCTGCGCCTCCGCCAGGGACCGCGCTATGGCGAGACCGAGTCCGGTGCCATGCACCGAGCCGGAGGTGGTAGTCTGGCGGTAGAACGGCTCGAATACGAGATCCACCTCATCTCTGGGAATTCCGGGACCGCGATCCGCGACGCAGAATTCCAGCCAGTCCCCCTCCCTCGTGACCGAGAGATCGATCTCCGCATCGAGCGGCGAGTACCGTACGGCGTTGTCCAGGAGATTGACGAGAATGCGGAGTGACTCGACGAAGTCGAACATGCCGATCAGAACGGGAGCTTCGTAGTCCACGGCCACGCGAATCCTGTCGCCGCCGAGTGCTCCTTTCAGTTCGAGGACCACCGCGCCGACGAGATCCTCTGCCGTATTAAGCTCGATCGTGACCGGGAAGGCGCCAGCATTGAGGCGAGACATGTCGAGCAGGTGAACAACCATCTTGCTGAGACGCTCAGTCTGGGCGACGATGATCGCCGCGTTCTCGTCGCCTGAATCGGCTGCTTCCTGTGCGAGGGCCTTGATGCTGGTAAGCGGCGTCCGGAGATCATGCGATACCGACGCGAGCAGGATGTCCTTGAATCGGGCGGCCTCTCTCAACGCCGTTGCGTGGCTCGCCTCATGGGAAAGACGTTCGACTTCCTCCGCGCGAGCACGTGCCTGTTCCGCTTCTTCCTGTGCGCGCACGAGGAGGTACGTGGTTGTGCCGGACGTCGCGAAAAAGGCGCAGAGGACTACGGCGTCAATCGGCTTCGTCAGTGAGAAGGTGTCGAACGGAACCTGGAAGTAGTACGACACCAGGATCGTCGCGGCGGCGGCGAGCGTGAATCCGAGCGGCCGACCACCACTCACGCTGCCGCCCAGGACGATCAGGAGGTAGGTGAGCACCACGTGAGCCTGGCTTTCCTGCGTGTTGCGCGCGAGGTGCATCACGACGGTGGCGAGCACGAGCAAGCCGTACCACAGCACGACGGACGCCGTCATGCGTGACCGCAGCGTGGTGCCGATGTACATCGGTAGCTACGCCACTTCTTGCGCCAGCGGAACTCCGAATCTGTAACCGACGCCAGGCTCTGTGATGATCACGCGCGGATGGGTGGGCTCGCGCTCGACCTTCCGTCTGAGGTTCGTGATGTGGACGCGAAGATACTGTCGCGCGTCGCCGAACTCTCTGGCCCACACGGCGTCGAAGAGCTGCTGATGCGTGTAGACGCGGCCCGGGTCTGCTGTGAGCGCGCGAAGGATGGCCCACTCGATCGGTGTGAGTCGGATTGCGGCGCCGTCGCGTTGAGCGCGCCGGGTGGTGAAGTTGATGGTCATCCCATCGGCTTCGACGACACCTGAGGTGCCCGGACGAGCAGTGCGCGCGCGGCGGATCTGCGCAGCGACGCGTGCCGCGAACTCGGACGTGCTGAAGGGCTTGGTTACGTAGTCGTCGGCGCCTGCATTAAGCAGCGCGACCTTGTCGGACTCGATGTGACGCGCTGTGAGGACCACGATCGGAGCGAGCGAGTGCGCGCGAATCGCTCGGCAGAGGTCGAGTCCCGATTGATCAGGAAGACCGAGATCCAGAATGATGAGATCGGGTGTCTGTGCCTTGACCGTGGCAAGAGCGGTTCGGCCGTCGGCGGCGTCGAGCACGCGCGCGACTGTGGATCGGAGGGCGGCGTGGACGACATGCCGAATCTCGGGCTCATCGTCGATGACGAGTACCGTCGCGTCAGTCCGTGTTGGATACATCACCATGTGCGAATTCCAGCCGCTAGGCCAGTTCAGGTTGTTCCCAAAACTTCCCTGCCACACCACGTGGCGTTCGGAGCCAGAACGACCGGCTCCGTTATCCTCGCCGCCTCCACGCACAACATCTTAAGGTAGTCCCCGGGTTCCATGTCGGCGAGAGTTCCCGCCACCTCGCGCCAGGGATTCCAGACCACCCAGTCTCCAAAACCACTCGAGCCGATCAACGTGGAGCTCGATCCTCGTGCCGACTCGATCGCGAGCTGCCTGGGTC
>JALYVY010000450.1 GCA_030852985.1 Gemmatimonadota bacterium
ACGACAGACTGCGATGCCGGATTGCCCGGGCAGCAGCACATCGAGGACGACGAGGTCATAGGGAGCGATAGCGTACCAGTCCAGTGCCTCGTCACCATCGTACGCGACATCCACCGCGTACCCCTCTTCCACCAATCCCCGCTTGAGGAAAGCGGCGATCCGATGTTCATCTTCCACGACCAGAATACGCAAACGGGCTACTCCTTCTCACGTTCATCATGAGCGTACCGCCGGAAGATGAAGTTTCGATGAAGTCACGGAGAGATACGCCGCGCGTTTGCCGACTTCATCGCGATTTCATTTTCACGTTGAATACTGTGAAGGAGGGCGTCACGCATTCCGCCCCCAAGAGAAAGGATTACTGCCATGAAACGACCACGAGGGATCGGTATTTCCGTCGCTGCGCTTATTGTCGGGACGTTCCTGCTCGCTGGATGCGGTGGGTCGAGCGCTACCGTGCCGCCGTCAACGACGCAGCCGGTGGCCACGACGCAATCAGCCGTATCATCAGCATCGGCCGCGACGCAACCATCTGCGGCATCGGCAGTAGCCGCGACGCAGGCGCCGCACGCGGGCGTCGAAACGCCGATCGCGCCCGTGAACAATCCGCCGGGGGACATCCCGGATACTCAGGCCTTCGTTGCCTTCACGTCAGCCGCCGGAGGCTACAAACTCGATGTGCCGGAAGGATGGGCGCGCGCGGCGAACGGCATGAATGCCACGTTCACCGATAAGTTCAATGGAGTGGCGGTGGACGTGACGAACGCATCGGCGGCGCCAACCGTGGAGAATGTCCGTAGCAGCGTTGTTCCCATGCTGGAGCACTCCGGCAGAGCGGTGCAGGTGCAGAAGGTCGAGCAGGTGTCATTGCCGGGCGGGCAGGCGGTGCGGCTGACCTATACCGCGAACTCCGACCCCAACGCCGTGACCGGCAAGCAGATTCGCCTCGAAAATGATCGGTACATCTTCTTCAAGAGCGGCAAAGAGGCGATGCTCACGCTCTCGGCGCCACAAGGCTCCGACAACGTGGATCAGTGGCAGCGGATGGCAAAGAGTTTCACATGGACGGCATGATGCCCGTTCTGGAAGCCATTGATCTCTATCGCTTCTACCACGCGGGCGAGGAGGAGACGCTTGCGCTGCGCGGGGTGAGCATGCGCCTCGACGCGGGCGAGATGGTCGCCGTGATGGGACCGTCCGGCAGTGGAAAGACGACGTTGCTCGCCTGCCTCGCGGGCTTGGACGAGCCGGACGGTGGGCATGTGGAACTCATGCAACAGCGCCTGACGCGTCGGCCGGAGTCCGAGCGGGCGGCGTTACGCGCCGCGCATATCGGCATCCTGCTGCAATCGGGCAATCTCTTCGACCATCTCTCCGTGGCGGATAACATCCGCGTGCAGATGCGCCTCGCCCGCAACAGCGATGAAAAACGACTGGACGAACTGCTCGCGTCGGTCGGTCTGACGAATCGGCGCCACGCGCTCCCCAGCCAACTCTCCGGTGGCGAGGCGGCGCGCGCCGGGCTGGTGGTGGCGCTTGCGGCTTCGCCCCCCGTGCTTCTCGCGGACGAGCCGACGGGTGAAGTAGACGCCGAAACCGAAGAGGAAATCCTCCGACTCTTCGCCCAGCGCAGCAGCGCCGGGGGCGCGACACTCGTCGTGACACACAGCGAGGCGCTCGCGGCGCGCGCCGACCGGATCGTACGCCTGCGGGATGGGAGAATCACCGATGCATGACACGCTCGTTGCCGCGCGGGACCTCGGACGCACATACACACACGGCACGACGACCGAAGTGGCGCTGGCTTCCGCCACCTGTACGGTGCGCGGTGGCGACCGTATCGCCATCGTCGGTCCATCGGGGAGTGGTAAATCAACGTTGCTGCATCTCCTGGGCGGGCTTGACCAACCGACACGCGGTGAGATCGCCTGGCCCGCGCTGGGCAACCGCGACACATTGCGTCCACGACAGATCGCGTTCGTCTTTCAAACACCGAGCCTGCTTCCGTCGCTCACGGC
>JALYVY010000077.1 GCA_030852985.1 Gemmatimonadota bacterium
AGGCAGTGCCGCTCCTGACGATCGACGAATCTCGCCTCGGTGCGCGACGAGACTCATATTGCTGCGTCCGCTCGGACCATCGAGCTCTTACCTCACCTGCGGAAGACTCATGCGACCACTAGTCCTCCTCGCCTGGATGAACGAGGACTACGTAACCCTCTGCGGTCCGGCGCGTCGCCCCGCTCGTTCGGCATCCGGCACCACCGGGCTCGCGCGCCACGGGCGCGCCAATATCGAATGCATCGCCGCCGAGTGATCGTGGGACGTCCACGTGGGTAAGAGCCGGCTCGAGGCGTTCAGCGATGGGGTGATCGCCATCATCCTCACGATCATGGTGCTGGAGCTGCACAGGCCGGAGGGCTCGCAGCTGAGCGACCTGATGCTCGTGCTGCCCGTCTTTGCCTCGTACGTCCTGAGCTTCATCTACGTCGGCATCTACTGGAATAACCATCACCACCTGCTGCACGCCACCCGGCGTGTGGATGCCGCGGTATTGTGGGCGAATCTGCACCTGCTCTTCTGGCTCTCGCTGGTCCCGTTTACCACGGGATGGATGGGACAAACTCACTTTGCGCCCACGCCAACCGCGCTCTATGGCTTCGACCTTCTCATGTGCGGCCTGGCATACTCGATTCTCCAGCGCGAGATCATCCAGGAGCAGGGCGCCGATTCCATCGTTCGTCACGCCATCGGTGGAGACCTGAAGGGCAAGCTCTCGATCGTCGCGTGCGCACTCGGCATACCCGCAGCGTACGTCAATTCGCGGATCGCTTGTGCGTTGTACGTCGCCGTCGCGCTGATGTGGTTCGTGCCGGACCGTCGCATCGAGCGCGTGCTGAACGGGCGCACGAGCGACGTGTGAGACCGGGCTATCCGCGCGCGCACCGTCCGCTGCTTCCGGCCCTTGGCCGCCTCATGATGAGGCTCAGTGACTGGACGTTCCGGGGTGAGCTCCCCGCGCTCCCCAAGTTCGTCATCGCCGTCGCGCCGCATACGTCGAACTGGGATTTCCCTGTTGGCGTGGCAGCACTGTTCGCGCTGGACCTTCAGGCGCACTGGTTCGGGAAGGAATCGCTTTTTCGCCCTCCCATGGGGGCCGCCCTGCGATTGATCCACGGCCGCCCCGTTCGTCGCGACGTGCCCGATGGGGTCGTGGCGCAGATGGCTGCGGCGGTGCGCGCGGAACCAGAATTCGTCCTCGCGATTGCGCCTGAGGGAACGCGGTCTTCCGTCGACCACTGGCGCAGCGGCTTCTACCGGATCGCGGAAGCAGCAGGTGTGCCGATCGTGCCGGTGTCTTTCGACTGGAGCCGTCGAGTGATTGGCATCAACCCTCCAGTGTATCCCTCGGGGAATTTCGAATCCGACATCGCCGCCATGCAGGCGCTCTACCGGCCCGAGATGGCGCGTCACCCGTCCGGATTCTGGCGCCCGCGGGCGCTCTCGCCCGTGAGCGGATCCGCAGGCGCGCCCGGGCGGACGCGTTAATTTCCGAGGCGCCCGATGTCCCCGACGAGCGAGCGCTGGTACCGCCCTTGCACCCCTGCACGACCTCATGCCCGACGCGTCGCCTCCTCGCCTCCATCACGCAGGCGGCCACACCCTTACGGGTGACGTACGCACGCACGAAGCGTTTCACTCGCGCTATCTCACGCACGACCGCACCGTCGTCGTGTACCTGCCCCCCGGGTACGACATGGATTCGGCACACCGCTATCCCGTCCTCTACCTCCACGATGGTCAGAATGTGTTCGATCGGGCCACGTCGTTCGGCGAGGAGTGGCAGGTCGACGAATCCGCGGAACGCCTCATATCGGCCGGCGAGATCGAGCCCCTCATCATCGTCGGGATCTACAACACGGGCGAACACCGGCTCGACGAGTACACCCCCACGCCCGAGGTCGATGAGGGGCGCGGCGGCCACGCCGACGATTACGGGCGCATGCTGGTCGAGGAGCTGAAGCCGTTCATAGACACCACGTACAAGACGCTGCCCAGCGCCGCCAGTACCGCCATGGGCGGCTCATCGCTCGGCGGCCTGCTCACGATGCACCTGGGGCTGCGATATCCCACGGCCTTCAGCCGCCTGGCGGTGCTTTCCCCTTCCGTGTGGTGGGATGATCGGGTCATTCTCCGCGAGGTGGACGCGCTGCCGGCGCATCTGCCGCTTCGTATCTGGCTCGACGCAGGCACCGCCGAGGGCGTGGATACGCTGGTGAACGCGCGCGCACTCCGCGACGCACTGTTCGCGAAAGGATGGGCGGTCGGCACCGATCTTTCCTACCTCGAGGCGGAAGGCGGCGAGCACAACGAACAGAGTTGGAGCGCGCGCGTCGAACGAGTCCTCAAGTTCCTGTTTCCTCCTACTGATTCGGTGCCGCATGCATCGTGAGCACGTTCGCTGGTTCAGTCCACGGCTCGACCGCGACATGGACCTGCTGATCTTCGGGCACGCCGGCGCACGCGTGATCGTGTTTCCCAGCTCGATGGGACGGTTCTTCGAATGGGAGGATCAGGGAATGATCGCCGCGCTGAGCGAGCAGCTCGACAATGGCTGGCTCCAGCTGTACTGCGTCGATAGCGTCGACGCGGAGAGCTGGTATGCGAAATGGAAGCATCCCGCGGACCGGGCGTTCTATCACAGCCGCTACGACGCCTACCTTCGCGACGAAGTGCTGCCCCTGACGCAGAGCAGGAACGACAATCCCTTCCTGATCACGACCGGCGCGAGTTTTGGCGCGTACCATGCGCTCACGTTTGCGTTGCGTTATCCCCACCTGGTTGGCCGCGCCATCGGCCTGAGCGGCGTCTACGACGTTCGCGAAGTCACTGGTGGCTACACGGATGAACATGTCTATCCGTACAACCCCGCGGAGTTCATTCTGGGGGAGACCGACCCAGGCCGTCTCGACGCGATGCGCCGCCTGGACATCATCCTTGCCATTGGGCAAGACGACCCGCTCCGCGGGAACAGCGAGTACTTTTCCGGCCGTTTGTGGTCGAAGAACATCTGGCACGCGCTGCGCATCTGGGACGGATGGGCGCACGACTGGCCCTATTGGCGCCAGATGATTCGTCAGTATGTCTCGGGCTCTGACTGAAACCTGAGGATGATAGGAGGATAGGATGATAGGATGATAGAAACTGCTTCCGCTCTCCTATCCTCCTATCATCCTATCCTTCTATCCTCCTTCTCATAACCCACTAACCCCCGCAGCGATGCTGAAAGTCGGTCTTCTCGTTGGACGTGAATGGTCCTTTCCGCCGGCGCTCATCGAAGCAGTCGCGCAGAGAAGCGAGGGCGTCGAGGTCGAGTACGTCTCCCTCGGCGGCACGTCCATGGACGAGCCCGTGCCGTATGCCGTAATCGTCGACAGGATCTCGCACGAAATTGGCTACTACCGCACGTACCTCAAGCACGCCGTGCTGCAGGGCGTCACCGTCGTCAACAATCCGTTCATGTGGTCGTCGGACGACAAGCTCTTCGACGCCTCACTGGCCACGCGCCTCGGCGTCGCGAGTCCGAAAACGATCGCGATCCCGAACAAGGACTACGTCCCCGGCATCAAGCATGACGAAAGCCTGCGCAACCTCCGCTATCCCTTTGACTGGGACGCCATCATCGCGCACATCGGCATGCCGTGCATCCTCAAGGACGCGCATGGGGGCGGGTGGAAGGAGGTGTATGTCTGCCGGTCGAAGGAAGAGTTGATCGAGAACTACAACACGTCGGGCCTGCTCACGATGATCGTGCAGGAATTCATCGAGTGGGATCAGTTCATCCGGTGCATGTCGCTCGGCCAGCAGGAAGTGCTGTGCATGAAGTACGATCCGAAGAACCGGTGCTATGTGCCCGAGGAGGATCATCTGTCGCCGGAGCTCGAGGCGCGCATCAGGAAGGACAGTCTCACGCTCATGCGCGCCCTTGGCTACGACATGTGCTCGCTCGAGTTCGCGGTGCGCGACGGCATTCCCTACGCCATCGACTTCATGAATCCTGCGCCCGACATGGACATCAACTCGCTCACGCCGCACTACTTCGAGTGGGTGCTGAAGGGAATGACGGATCTCGTGATCCGGTTGGCGAAGGCCAACGCGCCGCTGAAGGACGTGAGTCGCGGACAATTCCTGGCTGGTCGTCGAGAGGGCATGTGATGCCCCGTGCGCCACTGAGGATCACACATGCTGCGTGACGGCATCGAGCAGTATCACTCGCTGCTCACCGACGACCTCGGTGGCGAGACCCAGCGCCAGCTCGACGAGCAGCTGAAGCACCGCGGCCTGTTCTTCGGTGACCGTGCGCTGTGTACGGTGCTGCGTCCGCGTTTCCTGTCGCCATCCCAGTACCGCTTTCTGCAGAAGCGCGGCGCCGTGGTGCTGCGTGCGTTTCGTACGGCGCATCGGGCGGCGCTCCAGGACGAGAAGCTGCTCGCGCAGTTTGGCCTGTACGAGTGGGAGCATCAGCTCGTGCACGTCGAGACGGGATTCAGGGATGCCAGCCCGGTGTCGAGATTGGACGCGTTCTTCACCGCGGATCAGGGCGGCATGAAGTTCACCGAGTACAATGCGGAGACGCCGGCGGGCGGCGGCTACAACGATGTGCTCACCGAGGTGTTCTACGGGCTTCCGATCATGCGTGAATTTCTTCGGAAGTGGGATGTCCATCCGCTCCCTGCGCGTCACAATGTGCTGCATGCGCTCATCGACGCGTACGAGCAGTGGTCGGGGCGCCGCGAACGGCCGAACATCGCGATCGTCGATTGGTCCGATGTGCCGACGCAGAGCGAGTTCCTGCTCTTCCAGGACTACTTCACGCGGCAGGGCTTCCAGTGCCACATCATCGACCCGGCGGACATCACGTACAGCGGCGGGACGTTGAAGGGACCGCACGGCAAGATCGACCTGATCTACAAGCGCGTCCTGCTGCACGAGTTGGTGGAGCGCGGCGGCATCGATCATCCCATCCTTCGCGCTTTTCGCGACGGCAAGGTCTGCATGGTCAATCCGCCGGCGTGCAAGATCCTGCACAAGAAGGCGAGTCTTGCGGTGCTGCACGATGAGCGAAACGGATACCTCTTCAGCAACGAGGAGCAGGAGGCGATCGATCTCACGATTCCGTGGACGCGCGTCATGGAGGAGCGACACACCACCCACAACGGCGCCGACATTGATCTGCTGCCCTTCGTCGCGGAGAACAAGGACCAGCTCGTCCTCAAGCCGAACGACGAATACGGCGGCAAGGGCATCGTCCTCGGCTGGGAGGTCGACGACGACGCATGGCAGGCGTCCATTACGACCGCGCTGGGCGAGCCGTACATCGTGCAGCAGCGCATCGCGCTCCCGAAGGAAGACTACCCGAGCTACGTCGATGGGAAGGTGATGTTCATCGAACGCATGGTGGATACCGCGCCGTACGTCGCCTACGGCGATCACGTCGATGGGGTGTTGAGCCGACTAGGAACGGCGTCACTGTTGAACGTCACCGCCGGCGGCGGCAGCCAGACGCCAACCTTCATCGCGGAGAAGCGATGAAAGAACGTGTGAAGTCTGTAAAAGCGTTGTTCGTGCTTATCGCGAATACAACGAATCAAGCGAATCGCTCCAATCGCGCGAAGACTGTCCATTCGCCACATCGGGGCAATTCGCGGAGATTCGTGAGATTCGCAGGAGTCGCGATGAAAACGAACAACGCTTTTGATCCAACGAACAACACTTTGGTTTCAACGAACAATACTCTGGATTCAACGAACAACGCTTTTGGCTCGCCGAGAGTCGCGACGACAACGAACAACGCTGTTGCTGTTCCCGGTTCAACTCGAGGACGGAAATGAAAGCACCATCCCTCACGCTCGGTATCGAAGAAGAGTACCAGATCATCGATCCCGAGACCCGGGAGCTCAAGTCGTACATCACCGAGATCCTCAAGGGCGACTCCATGATCCTCGACGAGGTGAAGCCTGAGCTCCACCAATCGATGGTGGAGATCGGAAGCCGCGTCTGTCGCAACCCACAGGAGTTGCGCGGTGAGCTCGTGCGCCTGCGCGGCATGGTGATGGACCTCGCCGGCAAGAACGGCCTCGTCATCGCCGCCGCCGGCACGCATCCGTTCTCCTGCTGGACCAAGCAGGAGATCACTCCCCTCGAGCGCTACATCGGCGTCCGCCAGGACCTTCAGGACCTCGCGCAGCAGCTCCTCATCTTCGGCACGCACATCCATATCGGCATCGAAGATCGCGACTTCATGATCGAGGCGATGAACGTGTCGCGCTACCTGCTGCCGCACGTCCTCGCGCTGTCAACGAGCTCCCCCTTCTGGCAGGCGCGTCGCACCGGCCTGAAGTCGTATCGCTCTATCGTTTTTCGCAACTTTCCGCGCACGGGCGTGCCGCCCATCCTCAGCTCGTACAGCGATTACGAGGAGCTCCTCGGTGTCCTGGTGAACACCGGCTGCGTCCCCGATGGGTCGAAGATCTGGTGGGACGCCCGGCCCCATCACGCCTATCCCACGCTCGAGTTCCGGGTGTGCGACGTCTGCACGCGCGTCGAGGAAGCCGTCTGCCTTGCCTCGATCCTGCAGGCCATCGTCGCGAAAATATGGAAGCTGCGTCGCGACAATCTCACCTTCCGCCTCTATCCCTCAGCACTCATCGACGAGAACAAGTGGCGCGCCGTTCGCTTCGGGCTCGACGGGAACATGATAGATTTCGGCAAGGAGAAGGAGCACCCTGCGCGCGAGCTGATCACGGAAATGCTGGAATGGTTCGTCGACGACGTCGTGGATGAGCTGGGCAGCCGCAAGGAAGTCGAGTACGCCTTCGAAATCATGCGCGGCGGGTCCAGCGCAGACCGCCAGCTCGCCACGTACGACCGCACCGGCGACCTCCGCGGTGTCGTCGACAAGCTCGTTTCCGAGACGGCGGAAGGCGTGCGCCCCGAACTTGCCAATAGCTTCGCCAATCGCCCCCTCGAGGGTGAGCCTTACAGAATTTCTGTTCTCGGCGACCCGTCGAAGAACACGCCTCCATTTGCCAGTCGAACCGTTTGATGTCCCGAAGCAAAGCAACATCGCGCAGGCCCGTCGTCGGCATTCCCACCCAGACGCTGCAGAGCCTGGGGGGAATTTCCAGCGAGATTCCGCCGTCGTGGGTAATGAGCCAGCGCTACATCGTCACGCTGACGAATGCGGGCGCCATCCCGTGGATGATCCCTCTCGTCGACGACGAAACACTGCGTGGCGTCTACGATGAGCTCGACGCCGTATTTCTTCCCGGCGGCGCCGATATCGATCCCATGACCTACGGCGCTGCGCCGCATCCGCTCTGCGACAAGACCGATCGCGATCGCGACCGCGTCGAAGTCGCGCTGGCCAAGTGGGCACTCGAGGAGGACAAGCCGGTGCTCGGCGTCTGCCGCGGCATGCAGCTCATCAACGTCGCCGCAGGCGGGTCGTTGTATCAGGACCTCGCGCAGGACATGCCCGGCTCCATCAAGCACGATTACTTCCCGTTCAGCGGGCAGAATTTCACGCGCGACTTCCTCGCGCACGACGTCAGTGTCGTCGCCGGCTCGCGCCTCGCCAATTTTGTCGGCGCGGGTTCGCTTCGCGTCAACAGCATGCACCACCAGGGTGTGAAGGAGCTTGGACACGGGCTGCACGCCACGGCCGAGGCGCCCGACGGGTTGATCGAGGCCATCGAGGGCGACGACGACGGATATCTCGTCGCCGTGCAGTGGCACCCCGAGGCGCTCACAGAGAACGACGTCCGCTCGAGGCACCTCTTCGCCGACTTCATCGAAGCCGGCGCCGCGTGGCGCCGCGACCACGGGTGATTCCACCGACGCCCCGCCGCCGCCTCGGCCTATTGGTGCTCGCGAGCCTGGCGCTCGCGGCACCGGCCGCCACCGCCCAGCAGGGTACGCCGAAGAGTCAGCTCGCCACGGTGACACAGCAGATCGCCGGCGCCAGGGTCGAGGTACTCTACCGCCGCCCGGTGGCACGGGGCAGGGCACTGTTCGGCGCGCTCGTGCCTTGGGGACGCATCTGGACGCCAAGTGCCGACAGCGCCGCGCGATTCACGGTGTCCATGCCGATCACCGTCAACGGCGCCGCGCTCGCAGCGGGCACCTACAGCATCTGGACGATCCCCGATTCGACGTCGTGGACGGTCGTCTTCAACGACACCCCAGCCGCATTTCATCTCCGCTATCCCGACGGCCACGACGTCCTCCGCGTGCGCGCCACGCCTCGGCAGGGCTCACACGTGGAAACGCTTATGTTCGCGTTTCCCACGGTCGACGGCGACTCGGCCATCATGCATCTGCACTGGGGAACGACGATCGTTCCGCTCACCATCCGCGTCGCGCCTGACGCCTCGCGCTAGCACCGGGGTCGACATGAAGCTCAAGCCGGTCACCAACAAGTCGGACATCCGGATTCGGGACAGCGATGCCCATCGCCACACGGGCATGGATGAGAAGAAGTTGGAACAGGAAACTGCCAAGTACTCGGAGCGGATCTCCGACCTTCAGCGGGTGCTGTATGCGGATGGCCGCCGCGCACTGCTGATCGTTCTCCAGGGCCGCGACGCATCCGGGAAAGACGGCACCATCCGCAAGGTCTTCGGTATCGTGAATCCGCAGGGGTGCTTCGTGGCTCGCTTCACCGCGCCATCGCAGGAAGAGCTGCAGCACGATTTTCTCTGGCGCGTGCATCATCGGGTTCCCGCGCTCGGCATGATCGGCATCTTCAATCGCTCGCACTATGAGGACGTGCTCGTGCCGCGCGTGCATGGCACTCTGGATCGGAAGGTGCTGGCTGCACGGTACGACCAGATCAACGACTTCGAGGCGATGCTCGCTGCCAACGGCGTCGCAATCCTGAAGTTCTTCCTGCACATCTCGCGCGACGAGCAGAAGAAACGACTGAGCGAGCGCCTCAGCGATCCGGAGAAGAACTGGAAGTTCGATGCGGGCGATCTCGACGACCGGGGGCTCTGGGACGAGTTTGGTGACGCCTACCGCAAGCTGCTCGCGAAGACCAGCACCGATGTCGCGCCCTGGTTCATCGTGCCGGCCGACGACAAGGACGTCCGCAACCTGCTCATCGCGCATACCATCGCGGACCGACTGCAGAAGCTGAAGCTCCGGTATCCGAAGGCCGATCCCTCGGTGCTCGCCCTCGACATCGAATAGTCCGGCCCCGCGAATGCCACCGACCCGCAGTGTCGCTTTCCTTCGCGCGATCAACGTGGGTGGTCATACAGTCAAGATGGACCGTCTGCGCGCCCTCTTTGCGGAACTCGGGCTCGCGAACGTCGAGACGTTCATCGCCAGTGGCAACGTGCTCTTCGACGCGCCGTCGGCCAAGGTGGAAAAACTCGAGGCGCGTATCGAGCAGCACCTCGAGAAGGCGCTTGGCTACGCAGTCATGACGTACATCCGGCCGCTGGCGGACCTGACACACGTTGCCACCGGACATCCGTTCCACACGCACGAGGCGGACGGGCACGCACTGTCCATCGGATTCCTGAAGGCGCCACTCGACGCGGCTCACAGCGCACGACTCGAGGCGCTCGCCAACGACTACGACGACTTCCACATTGGCGACCGCGAGCTCTACTGGCTATGCCGCGGTCGCCTGAGTGATTCGAGGCTCTTCGGCAAGGTGCTCGACCGCGCGATCGAGGCACCGGCCACGTTCCGCAATGTGACGACGATCCGAAGGCTCGCCGCGCGCATACCGGGGGTCTAACCGTTCCTGCCTCGTCCTCGGTGCAGGAGGCGGAGCAGGAACAGCAGCACGATTGCCCCGATGAACGCGATGAAGATCGTCCCTCCGAGCCCGCTGATGGGCGAGCTGACGCCGAGTTGGCGGAAGAGCCATCCACCGATGAAGGCGCCCACGATGCCGATGACGATGTCGCCAATCAGGCCGTAGCCGCCGCCCATCACGAGCGACGCGAGCACACCGGCGATGAGGCCGACGATCAACCAGGTGAGAAGATCCATGGGGAGCAGGGGTGTAGGTGAAGGTCAGGATTACGCGCAGCCTCCCATGCAAGCTGCTGACCAGACTCAGCCTCGACTCCGTCTGCCTCGACTCAGGGAATGGCCGCTCTCAGCGGTACGCCATCCAGACGCTCCGTCGGCCGAACGCCCGCGATCTCGGCGAGCGTCGGCGCGATGTCCACCGTGCGCACGAAGTCCGCTATGCGGCCCGGACGGACGCCCGCGCCGTAGAACACGATCGGCACGTGCGAGTCGTAGTCATAGGGAGTGCCATGAAAGGCAATATTCCCGCGCCATGTGCTGCCTGGCGTGAGCGTCACCACCAAACCGATCGGTGCCGTTGCCGGGAACTGATGCGTCCACCGGCGCGCAATCGGATCGGTGAGCGTATCCGAGGCGAGCCCGTGAAAACGATCGACGCGTCGCACGCCTGGCACCGCACGGATGGCTGCGGCAAACGCGGCAATCGCCGAGTCGGCATTCACGCCAGCTCTCGCGAACGCCGCACGGTCCGCCACCACGATCTGCTGGTCCACGTCGATCGCCAGCGTGTCCACCTTCGCCGCGCGCAGCCCGGCCCGCAACGGTTCGATCAGCTCCGCGAGCGACACACGCTGCGGCTTTGGACTCTGTGACGCCGGCGCAAGCTCTGGAATCGTCCCCACGCCGTGATCCGCCGTCAGCGCAATTGTGACCTGGCTCGAATCCCGGAGACGATAAAGCGAATCGAGAAAGACGCCGAGTGTCCGGTCGACGCGCACCACCTGATCGTGCATCTCCCGAGAATCCGGGCCGTAGCGATGCCCGATGTAGTCGGTGGCCGAGAGCGAGATGTTCAGGACGTCCGTATGCGCGCCCGCGCCAAGCGCGAGCGACTGCACGCCGTGCAGCGCGAACGACAACGTGATGTCGTCGATGAACGGCGTTGCGCGCACGATGCTCACGGCGCTTGCCGCATCGCTCGGCAGGTCGTGAGGAAAGGTGAAACCGCTGCCACCTTCCGCCTCCACCGAGTCCGGCTCGGGGTAGGCGCTCGCGGGCAGCAGCAGGTCCCAGCGACGGCCGGCAAGTGTCGCCGGAAAGCGACGAGCGTTCCATGCGACGACCCATCCTGGCAGCGTGTCGCGATAGTAGCTGCTCGTCGTGAACCGACCGTCGGTGGAATACCAGTAAACGTCCGACTTGGATCGCCCAACCGGCAGGATTGCGGCGCGATCCTTCGACGACACCGACAGCGCCCGCGACTGCGAATCCGCGGCCCTGATCCAGTCCACCAGTGTCGTGCCGCGAAAGCGTTTCGGCGAAGCGCCCGCGCCGACACCGCCGGCAATCAACGGCGCCGTCTCGTCCTCCACGCCAATGCGGTTCATCATGATGCCGGTGGATCGCGGGAAGCGTCCCGACAGGAGCGTCGCATGGCCGGGCGCAGTCTCGGTGATCGCGTGATCCTGATGGGCGTTCGTGAACCACGCGCCTCCGCGAGACAACCGCCCAAGCCCACCCGGCAGTGCGCCAAACCGTTCGAGATAATCGGCGCGAAACTGGTCGATGGCGATGAGCACCACGAGATGCGGGCGGCCGGCGGGTGCGGAGCCCTGGGCCGCGCACGCGGATGCGCAGCCCACGACCATCACGGCGGAAGCGACACGAGCGGCGAGACGTTTCATGACCGAATGTGGGCACGACATCGTCGTGAGGCAAGCATGGCGCGAAGCCTCGGCGCGAACGATACTATCCGAGCCCAAACCCCGAGGTTGCATGGCACCAAGCGCGACGCAGACAACGGCGACTTCACGAGTTGTCACGCGCCTCGTCCTGTTCTACATCGTCGTCATTGGCGGCGCGTCGCTGCTCTGGCGCTTGCTGCCGCACGCCAGCGTCTTCGCACCGTCGTCCCTTGACCAGCTGTTCGGCGGCGGACCACCCGTGACCGCGAAGGGCGTGCCGACCATCCCTCTCGATGAGGTCACGCTCGCGGTCACCGTGGCCGTGGCAATGATCGCGTCCATCCTCCTCTCGCTGCCGGTCGCGTGGGTGTACCTGCTCACCCGCGCGAAGCGTGGGTATCAGCAGTCGGTCGTCCAGCTCCTCATTATCCTGCCGCTCGTCGTCTCGGGCATCGTGCTGCTCGTCAAGTACAGCATTGCCTTGGCCTTCAGCCTCGCGGGCATCGTCGCGGCTGTCCGCTTCCGCAATACGCTCGACGACAGCAAGGACGCCGTCTACGTCTTCCTCGCCACGGCAGTCGGCCTCGCGGCCGCGGTGAATCTGCCTGTGGCCGCAGTCATCTCCATTCTCTTTAACGTGACGGCGCTTCTGCTCTGGTACTTCGACTTCGGCAGCGCACCTGTGGAGCTCGATGGTCGCATTGCGGAGAAGCGCCTGCGCCGAGCGAAGGAGCTGGCGCGAACCGGAACATTCGTTGCCCGCATCGATGACGAGGTCTTTCGCAACATGACGCGCGATCAGCTCGAGGGCGTCGCGGATCGAGCGCTCCGTCGCGCGCACTCGACCGACGGCGATGGGTCGTCTTCCGCGGACGAAGCCATCTTGCGTATCACGACGAGCGACCTCGCGGCGATGCGCCGCGCCATCGAGCCACGACTCCAGGATTACACCAAGAGCTGGCGACTCGGCACCTGTTCCAACACCGATGGCGTCGAACATGCCGACTACTTTGTTCAATTGAAGAAACGCACGCCCCCCGACGAGCTCCTGTCGCTCATCCGCGCCGCCGGTACCACGAACGTGATCGGCGCGGAATTCCGGTAGTCCACCCGTCACTGTCGAGCGCTCACCCATGACCAATCGCCGCGCCACCAGGCTGCTGTTCGCCGTCGCGCTGGGCGCCATCCCCGCGCTCGCCGGTGCCCAGAAGGCTGAGAAGCCGCCCAAGGCAAAAAAGGTAGCGTCTGATTCGTCGGCCACGCCCGCGTTGTTCACCAGCGAGGCGCCGCTGGCAGTCACCTTTACGGCAAACTGGGATCGCCTTCGCGGCGACAAGGGCGAAACGTCGCCCTGGCGCACGGCAACAATGGCGTACACGGCAACGGATGGGAAAGTCGTGAGCACGCCGCTCAAGGTGAAAACGCACGGCATCTGGCGGCTCAAGCACTGCAACCTGCCGCCGCTTCGGCTGAACTTCAGCAACAAGGAGACGAAACACAGCGTCTTCCATGACCTGCAGAAACCGAAGATGGTGAGCACCTGCAAGGACAACGACGGCTACGAGCAGTTGGTCCTCAAGGAAATGCAGCTGTATCGTGTCTATCAGGCCGTGACGCCGGTGAGCCATCGCGTGCGCCTGCTTCGCGTGAGCTACGCGGATAGCGCCACCGGTAAGGCGGACGTTACGCGCTATGCGTTCCTCTTCGAAGACCCCGACGAGATGGCCGACCGGCTCGACGGCAAGCTTACGAAGGCCAAGGGGGCGCGTTCGGATGACTTCGACACAGATGCGCTCGCCGTGGCCTATGTGTTCGAGTACTTCATCGGCAACCTCGACTTCTCGTTCAACGGCGTACACAACGCGGAAATCATCGTGAAATCCGACGGCAGCACCGCACTGCCCGTGGCTTACGACTTCGATTTCTCCGGCGCCGTGAATGCCCCCTATGCCACCGTCGATCCCCAGTTCAGGTCGAAGCGCGTGATCGATCGAGTGTTCCGTGGCTCTTGCGGGATCCTCCAGGCGTATCCCGCGGCTATCGCGCGTTTTCGGGATCGCAAGGACGCGATCTACGCACTCTATCATGATCCCGTGGGCTCGTTGCTCGCGCCTGGAACGATCAGGGAGTCGCTCGAATACTTCGACCAGTTCTACGAGGACGTGAAGACGCCAAAAGACGCCGAGTCAAATGTGCTGAGCAGCTGCGTGCGTTCCCGCTGACGCTGTGAGCGAGCGCGACACCCTGCTCACCCCCGAGCTGAGTCTCCTTGCCTTCCAGCGCCGGGTGCTGGCGCTCGCGGAAGACCGCGCGACCCCGCTCCGCGAGCGTCTGCGCTTCCTGAGCATCGTCAGCAGCAACATCGACGAGTTCTACATGGTGCGCATGCCGGCACTTCGCGCAGCGGCGCGGTCTCTGGGCAGCCACCAGGTCGCCAGCGACGGACTCTCGCCCCTCGAGCGGCACCAGCAGGTCGAGCGCGCCATTGCGGAGCTCCTCGCGGCGCAGTCGCGTTGCGCGACAGAGTGTCTCGGTGGGGTCGAGGATGCCGGCGTGCACATTGTCGCATGGAGCGATCTCACCGACGCAGAGCGCGAACCGCTCATCGACAAGTGTCGCGACGAGATTCATCCGGGGCTGACACCGCTCGCGATGACGCTGAGCCCCGGACATCCACTGCCGCACCTCCCTCATCTGGCGCTCTCGCTCGCGGTGGTGTTTCGGCGCGAGCCTGGCGGCACGCCCCACCTGGCCGACCTGGAACTCCCCAGCGACACGCCCCGCCTGATTGCCGTGCCGGGTCGCGCGCACGACGTCATCACCCTCGAGGAACTCGTTCGCGCGAATGTCGACCTCCTCCATCCGCACGTGTTCGTCGAGGGCGCACACCTCTTTCGCGTGACGCGTTGCGGCGAGTTGTCGCTCGATGAGGGCGGTGCCACTGACCTGCTTGCCGCGGTGGCGACGGCGACGGAGCGCCGGCCATTCAACCCGGCAGTGCGCGTCGAGCTCGAGCGCGCCATGCCTTCGTTCGTGCGCGACATGGTGCTGGAAAGCCTCCGTCACGATGCAGGAAACACTACAGGTGCGCAGGAACCAGAAGTGCAGGCGATCGATGGCCTGCTCGACCTGCGCTGTCTCGCCGATCTGCCCATGCCCGCACGCGCGGAGCTTGAGTATCCTATCCTCGAGGCGCGAAACCCGATTCCGCTCGACAGCTCGATATTCGACGTCATTCGCCAGGGCGACCTGCTGATTCATCACCCGTTCGACGCGTTCGATGCAACCGTCGTCCGCTTCATCCGCGAGGCCGCCGACGATCCCGACGTCACCACCATCAAGATCACGTTGTATCGCGTCGGCACCCCTTCGCCAATCGTGAAGGCACTCCTCGCCGCCGCGGCAGCGGGTAAGCGAGTAGCGGCCTTCGTCGAGCTCAAGGCGCGCTTTGACGAGCACCACAACGTGGGCTGGGCTCGGGCACTCGAGCGCGCGGGCGGCAGCGTCGTGTACGGACTCGTGGGCCTGAAGACGCACGCGAAGGTAGCGCTCGTCGTGCGGCGCGAAGGGGAGCGCCTGAAGCGCTACGTGCACGTGGGCACCGGCAACTACAACATCCGGTCGGGGCGGCAGTACACCGACTTGAGCCTGTTCTCGGCGCGCAACGATATCGGCGCCGATGTCGCTGACCTGTTCAATGAGCTCACGGGTTCCTCGCGTCCTCCGCAGGGTCTCTCACGCGGCGCACTCGTGGCCCCGCATCAGCTCCTGCCGTCCGTGCTGGCGCTCATCGAGCGCGAGGCAGCCGCTGCGCGCGCAGGTCTGCCCGCCTCCATCACGATCAAGGTGAACGCGCTCTCGGACCAGGAGGTCGTGCAGGCGCTTTACCACGCGGCGGCAGCCGGCGTCGACGTCGATCTTGTCGTGCGCGGCATCTGCACCCTGCGTCCCGGTGCGCAAGGATCGTCACATCGCATTCGCGTGCTGTCTGTCGTCGGCCGATTTCTCGAGCACTCGCGAATCTACCGCTTCCTCAATGGCGGAGATCCCATTTACCTCATCGGATCGTCCGACCTGCGTCCGCGCAACCTTCGTCGCCGCGTGGAGTTGCTGGTCCCGATCACGGAGGTCGCAGACCGCGCCGCGCTCGATCACGTTCTCTCGCTCTATCTCGACGACGGCACTGCCTGGGAACTTCAGGGTGATGGCACGTACATACAACGTCGCGGGAATACGCCGGGTGCGCAGCAGAGCCTGGTCGATGCATCTGAACATGACACCATCGCTTCAGGGCAAGCGTAAGTGACTCATCCACAACACTGAGGAGTTGCCATGATGATCCCGCATCTGCTGGCCGGCACCATGAGAGAGCACTACATCTTCTTGTTCTCTGCCGCGGGCGCCATCGGCCTCACCGCGGGGCTCGTGGGGTCATGGGTCGGCGCATACCTCGGCGCACGGCGCGCGGGGGGAGCCGCCCAGTTGAATAACGTCGAAGCGATGCCGGCAGCACAGCTCACTCCTGTAATGCAGGCGCTCGATGCCATTGCGCTGGAGGTCGAGCGCATCTCGGAAGCACAGCGCTTCACGACCAGGGTGCTCTCGGAGCGGCAGCCGGTGGTCCTGCCGCGCGCGGAACCGCGCAGCATCACCCCACACTGACGGAAGTGCACATGGCGTCACCACTCTTTACCTCGACGACTCGGCACCAGGGACTCGGCATCGCCATCCTGCGCATCATCACCGGCATGGTGTTCACGGCCCACGGGTACCAGAAGGTGTTCGTCTACGGCATGGCGGGCGTCACGGGCGCGTTCACGAAAATGGGCGCACCGCTCCCTACCGTCACCGGCCCGCTCATCGCCTGCCTTGAGTTCTTCGGTGGAATCGCGCTGATCATTGGCCTGCTCACGCGTCTCGTCGCATTCGCCTTCGTGTTCGACATGCTCGGCGCGATGATGATCGTCCATCTGGCGAACGGCTTCTTCCTGCCGGCGGGCTACGAGTTCGTGCTGCTCCTTTTGGCGGCGTCGTTGGCCCTGATGTTCGGCGGCCCAGGATCATTAGCGATCGATTCAGTCATCGCTTCTAAGTCGACGTCTTCCAATCGATAGCCTCGGTTCGTCGCCTATCGCACGGCATGGGAGCGAAGCAAGCACCCGGGAGCAGGAACTTCGTGGCTTTCACGCGCGAGGGGAAATTCGCGTTGATTTCGATGCGACTCCCGTTGATTCGCGTTGAACACGATCAACGCGGTCAGCGACGTTCGTTACCCGAATCAATGACACCGTTAGCATCGCCATACACCAAGACATGCGGTACGTGACTCACCCCGGAATTACCCCACCCAACTATCGTCTCCCCGACGACATCCGGCTCGGCCACGTCTCACTCCAGATATCCGACATGGAGCGTTCGTTGGCCTACTACGAGAACGTCCTCGGGCTTCGTCTCATCAGCCGCAACAGCGACGTCGCCCTACTCGGCACTCAGGGGAGCGGTACGCCGCTGGTAGAGCTCCAGAATATCGCCGGCACGCAGCCGGTCGGACGCCACGCGAAACTCGGACTTTACCACTTCGCAATCCTGCTTCCCAACCGCGCGACACTCGGACGCTTCGTCCAACACCTCGTGGCAATCGGCACGGATATGGGCGCAGCGGACCATCTCGTCAGCGAGGCACTCTATCTGCGCGACCCCGACGGACTCGGCATCGAGGTGTACGCGGATCGGCCGCGTGATAGGTGGCGGGTGGAGCAGCAGCAACTCGTGATGGCTACCGATCCGCTGGACATGGCAGGACTTGTAAGCGCCGCGAATGGCGCGCCATGGAAGGGGATGCCCGACGGCACGGTCATGGGGCATGTGCATCTGCACGTCGGCGACCTCGATCACGCTGCCGCTTTCTACCACGCGGGGCTCGGACTGGACAAGATGGTGTGGCAATATCCCGGCGCACTCTTCATGAGTGCCGGCGGATACCACCACCACCTCGGCGTGAATACCTGGGCCGGGCGTGGGGCCCTGTCCGCCGGCGAAGCGGACGCGCGTCTTCTCGAGTGGCGGATGATCTTCTCATCGGCGATTGACATGTCCGCCGCCGCGGCGAGCCTCCAGTCGGCAGGACAGGACGTTACGGACGACGGCGGCGATCGCGTTGTTCGAGATCCATGGGGAACGCAACTCCGGTTACGCACCGATTGCTGAGCCTCACGTCGCTCGCAGGGTGGGAAGACGCGGTGCTCGCGAGCATCGCGGGGGCCCGCGGTACCATCGAGGAGCGCGACCGGCAGGTCGAGCGGTCCGGCGTCTACGGGGAATATCCCGCCATCGTCCGCGCCTACGAGGAGCTGTTTCCGGTCGCGGAGTTCGGCGCCGAGGCGATCAAGCGCGCCACGTTTCTCGTGTGGTGTGGGGCAGTGGCACTCCCGGCGGTCACCGGTATCGCGCCGCTGCCCGACGGCACGGTGCGCGCCGTTGTTCAGGGGCTGAACGATCGCATCAGGAGCGGCGAAGCTGATGACGAACAACTGTGGATGCTCGCGTGGTACCACGACAGCAGTCCCGACCTGTTCGAGCTCTATGGCGCCACGGACGATCTGCTCGACGCCGCTGCGTCGCGAGATGCGGAGGCGTGGCGCAACGCCGCCATCACACCCGCGACGATGTCACTGCGCGGGCAAATGGGCCACTACTGGCTTGAATTGACAACCGGCGCGAGATAGTCGCGCCGGTTGTTTGGTATATCAGGTTGCCGGAGCGACCGGCGCGTCCGGTGCCTTGGGACGACGGCCCCAATGGCTGCGAGGCTCCACTGGTCGCGCACGCGCTTCCAGCAAGTTGGTGTAGAACGCGATGATCTTTGCCTTGACCGTCTTCTGTGTATCAGCTGCGGCGGCCTGAAACGGCGCGTAGCGCTGACGGTCTCCGGAAACGTCGAACCACCACCAGGCATCATCCGGAGTGGCGCGTCGTGCCTCGACCTTGCACGTGAACGTCCGCCCATCCTCTACAAACTCGAACCCTCGGATCATCGCTGCTCCTCACGAGTGAACTGTAATGTACTCAAGTTCACCGCGTCTCGCGCGGGTCTGGTGACGCTTGGCGTGGGTAGAGTGGCGCCGGCCACGCGAACCTGCGACTTTGCATGTGGTTAGCTCGTCAGGGTGACTTTGGTGAGGAAGTGTTTATGAAACAGAAACGAGCGGATGAGTTGCGTGAGGCGTGGGGCGATGCACCGTGCGAGCACCCGCAGCTTGCGAAGGTGTACGATCTCGGCGCCCATACGGGAAGCTACGC
>JALYVY010000451.1 GCA_030852985.1 Gemmatimonadota bacterium
GTAGATGATGAGTGGCCCGAAGATCCAGACGAACGGTTGACGCGCGCCAACGCTCGCCGCCGACGCCAGCGTATACGCGATGGTCACTGACGTGAGCGGCACCAGCCACTCCCACCACATGAAGGTCGAGCTGTAAACGACAGGTCGCCCTCCGCGCTGCATGAGCAAGGGAACGATTGCCATGCCGATCAGGAACACCGCGGACGCGACCATGACCCAGGTCCACCCACCAATGACCTTGGCCAGAGCATTTGGGAGTTGTCGCATTGGCATGGCGCGATGGTATAGGCGCCGCGTAGGATCCTCGCCTTCCCATACCATCAGTGGCGCGAGGATCACGAAAGCGGTCAACACGATAGTCATTTGCGGAACGAAGGTAATATCCGGGCCGCCCTTGCCCCCCCGCGCCACGGTGAACGTATCCAGTGAGATGATGATGGCCGCGCAGGCGAATAACGCGAACAGCGTGAGGAGCATGATGCCGGCTGAGCGCAACCGGAGTCCGACGGCACGCACCTGTTCACGCGCCACACTCGACCACGCGGGCGCGGGGTGCAGCTGAATTGACGTCATGCGCTCACCGTGACCTTGGGGTTGAGTAACGCGAGGGTCGCGTCGTGCAGGCTGAGTGGCATCGTATCGCGAATGAACGCGCCCGACGCCGCGAGCCGATGCGACACGTCCGCTTCGTCGCCCCAGACCGTCAAGTCGACTTCGTTCTCCGTCGTGGTGCCGCGCAGAGCCGCTGCACCGAACATCTCGCCGCCACGCCAACCACTCGGCACCTGGGCGCGATAGCGGCGCAGTCGCTGTTGCAAAGCGTGCAACGGCATCTGTGCGCACAGTTCGCTCTTGCGCAGCACGCCGATGTGATCCGCGATGTGCTCGAACTCGGAGACGTGATGCGTGCAGAGGAGGACGGTTGTCGACGTTTCCGCGAGATGCTCGATGAGGACGCCGAGCGTGTCGTCGCGCATGACGGGGTCGAGTCCATCCGTCGGTTCATCGAGTACGAGGAGTGGCGGGCGGTGCGCGAGTGCCATCGCGAGATGCACGCGTCGTCCCTGTCCCTTGGACAGGGTCTTCATTCGCTGATCGGGCCTGAGCTCGAAGGCGCGGGAAAGATGTTTCGCATACTCGCGATCCCACGACGGGAAATAGGCGGCGTGGTGTTCGAGCAGCCGCCCCACGCGCATCCATCCGTATCCCCACTCGAGGTGCTCCGGCACGTAGCCGACATTTGCACGCACGAGGGCGGGGTCGCGATTCGGGTCGAGGCCGAGCACCTGCACGGAGCCCGACGTTGGGCGGAGGAGATCGAGAACAATCTTGATGGTCGTGCTCTTGCCGGCGCCGTTGGGTCCGACGAGCAGATAGACTGCGCCAGTCGGCACCTGGAGCGCCACGTCGCGCAGCGCGGTGACTGGCCCATACGACTTCGCCAACTCGCGCGTGCTCACGGCGAAATCGGTGCCGAGCATGCTGATGGGAAGAACGCTCATGCGCGCGCCACCTTTTTCACTGGTTGGAGATCCGCCGAGCGGATTGCCTGGATCAGCTCAGCGACATCGAGTCCATTGCGATGGGCGTCGCGCACCGCACGGGCGGCGACATCCCTGGCGAGGGCACGACGATCGGCGGCAGTCGCGCGACCGTTGGTGATGTAGGTGCCCTGTCCGCGGCGGACTTCGACAACGCCGTCGCGCTCGAGCTCGCGGTAGGCCTGGCTAACGGTGTTGGGATTGACGCGCAGCGTGGCGGCGAGCTGCCGCACGGACGGAAGGGGGTCGTCGGAGGAGACACTTCCGACGACGATGGCGCGTCGCACCTCGTCCATGATCTGGATATAGATTGGGCGGGAATCCGCCGAGTCGATGGTAAAGATCACAAGTATGCCTCGGTGTGCTAGTCAACTAGTACGGTAGCTCGCTCGGCTCTCTTGTCAAGTGCTGGATGTCGGTGTGGCGCGCGGGATGAGGCGCGAGGGGTCCTGACAAGCCCCACCCCAAAC
>JALYVY010000078.1 GCA_030852985.1 Gemmatimonadota bacterium
CTCGGCGGTGACATTGATGCCGCGCTCCTTGCCCCATCGAATGAGCTCGACGGAACCCTTCGTGCTCATGTGACACAGGTGGATGTGGCCACCAGTGAGCCGAGCGAGCAGGATGTCGCGGATGGCTATGATCTCTTCGGCCTCCGCGGGAATGCCGCGCAGGCCAAGTCGCGCGCTCGTGAGCCCTTCGTTCATCGCGCCGCCTGCGGCGAGCGTGGGCTCTTCGCAGTGGTCCGCGACCGGGATGCCGAACGTGCGCGCGTATTCCAGCGCGGTGCGCATGAGCTGCGCGCTCACGACGGGCTTGCCGTCATCACTGACGGCCACGGCGCCGGCGCCTACCATCTCACCGAATTCGGCGAGCGTCTCGCCCATCTCGCCAATGGAAATGGCGCCTATGGGATAGACGCGCGCGCCACCCGCCTTCTTCGCCTGACTGATGATGAAGCCGACCGCGGCCTGGTTGTCGGTGACCGGATCGGTGTTCGGCATGGCGCAGACGGCGGTGAATCCACCCGCGGCCGCGGCTCGCGCTCCGCTGGCGATCGTCTCCACTTCCTCACGCCCGGGCTCGCGCAGGTGGCAATGCACGTCGACGAATCCGGGTGACACCACACGCCCGGTGCAGTCGATGATCTCGAGCCCTTCACCGTCGCGTCGCACGTCGCCCACGCGACCGCTCGCTTCAATCACGCCGTCGACGACGAGCAGATCGCCCACCTCGTCGAGCTTCTGCGACGGATCGACGAGTCGCCCGCCCTTGAGCAGGATGGCACGCTCGCTCATCGTCCGCCTCCGCCCTTTGCCGCTTCGGCGAGCTCCGGCTTGCCTCCCGAGAGGAGGTAGAGCACCGCCATGCGCACCGCAACGCCGTTGGTCACCTGATTCAGGATCACACTGTGAGGTCCATCGGCGACGTCCGAGTCGATCTCGACGCCGCGATTCATGGGACCGGGATGGAGGATGAGCAGGTCCTTCGGCGCGCGTGCCAGTCGTTCGGACGACACGCCGAAGACACGATTGTATTCACGCAGCGAGGGAATGTAGCCGCCTTGCATGCGTTCGAGCTGGAGGCGCAGGATGTTGAGCGCATCCGCCCACTGGATGGCGTCCTCGATGCGGTCGAACACGGTGACGTCGAATTGGTCGATCGCGTTCGGCAGGAGCGAGCGCGGGCCGCACACGCCGACCTCGGCGCCCATCTTCAGGAGCCCCCAGATGTTCGAACGCGCCACGCGTGAGTGCAGCACGTCGCCGCAGATGCAGATCTTCAATCCGTCGAGACGCTTGAAGTGATCGCGCAGCGTGAGCATGTCGAGTAGTCCCTGTGTGGGATGCTCGTGCGTGCCGTCGCCGGCATTGATGACGTTCGACTCGATGCGTTCGGCCAGAAAACGCGCAGCGCCCGAGGAGCCGTGGCGGATCACGACCATGTCGATACGCATCGCCTCGAGGTTGCGCGCGGTATCGACGAGTGTCTCACCCTTGCTGACGCTCGACCCGGACGCGGCGACGTTGACCGTGTCAGCCGAGAGGCGCTTCTGCGCGAACTCGAACGATACGCGCGTGCGCGTGGACGCCTCGAAGAAGAGGTTGACGATGGTCGAGCCGCGGAGCGTTGGCACCTTCTTGATATGCCGCTCGCTAATCTCCTTGAATGGCTCCGCAGTATCGAGAATAAGGCGAATCTGATCGCTCGAGAGGTGCTCCAGTCCCAGGAGATCTTTCCCGAGCGCCCCGCTCACTCCTTCTCCGCGATGATGACGGCGTCGCGGTCGTCCAGCTCCTTGACGAGGACGTCAACGCGCTGCGTCGGCTTGACCTCGACCGCCTTGCCAACGACGTCGGGTTGAATCGGCAACTCGCGTCCGCCCCGGTCTATCAGAACGGCCAAGCCGATGCGCCTCGGCCGACCAAAGTCGGCGAGCTCGTCGAGCGCCGCGCGGATCGTTCGGCCGGTATAGAGGACGTCGTCAACGATGACCACGTGCATTCCATCAATCGCCCACGGCAGGTTCGTGGGACCGACGACGGGGCGCGGACCGACGGTCTGGAGGTCGTCGCGATACAGTGTGATGTCGAGCGCGCCGTTTGGTACGTCGGCGCCTTCGCGATCGCGGATGGACGATACGATACGCGCCGCGAGCTGGACCCCGCGGCGCTGGATTCCGACGATGATGAGGTCGTCGGTCCCCTCGTTCAACTCGACGATTTCATCGGCCATTCGACGGATAGCGCGGTCCATGCGGCTGGCGTCGAGCACTACGTGTTGGCGATCGGGCATGGCGCAAAAGATAGCGTCCGTGATGCATCGCGAGGAAGCTTCAGAGACTCTCGTGCAATGTGCGAATATCCGTGCATCTTGCCACTCCCGCCGCGGGAGGGCGTCGGACTATTCGGCTATCGCTGCCGGATCCGATCGGATCATTTGTCCTGATGATGTAAAAGACGACGCTTTTATCGGACAGTTTTTCCAATGCGACATTATGGCCCCGGCATTGCCTATCGGAGGGCCAACGGCAGCCTCTGAGTTGCCGAGCACACTCGACCCCTTCCACCGAGCATGAGCTCGACAGGACAAATCATGAGCAAGCCGAAGATGGCCCTCTCGAAAGTGTTGATCGTCGCGAGTACGCTGCTGATTGCAGCGTGCGCCGGCGAGAGCACATCACCAAATGCCAACCGCTCTGCGCCGCTCGAGGCAAGCAAGGCACTCGTAGGTGTGGTGGACGGTGTCTACGCGTACTCCATCGATCCGAACGTGGCCAACACCCTCACGTTCGGAGCAAGCCGCCTAACCCTGCCAGAGCACGCGATCTGCGCACTGGCAACGACGCCCTACGGTCCCGAGTATTGGGATCAGTCGTGCGACGCAGAGCAAGGATTGGTCACGATCACCGCGGTGATCAGGAACGCGCAGACGAACAATCCGAGCATCGAGTTCAGCCCGGCCATGCGCTTCAGTCCTGACCGCAATGTGCAGCTGTTTCTCCAGGTCGATAACGCCGCGACGCTCAATTCGATGTCCAAGATGCTGTACTGCGGCCCATTCTCGCAGTTCTGCATGGATGAATCGCTGAACGACGCCAGCCTCCTGACCACGCTCGACGTCACGAACAACACGGTCTTCCGTCGGATCAAGCACTTCAGCGGCTATACGGTGGCGGAATGAACGCGAACCGGCGCCAGCCCATGGGAATCGCTACCGTGCGTACCCAGTCGATCCGAGTCGCGATGCGCGACATCGCGCGCAATTTTCGGGAGGCCTCTATGGACAATTCAGGCTACATCATCGCCTCCAGCTGACACACCGCCGTCCGCTCTGCCGTAGCGCCTTCGCGCACTCTCCAGAGCGACCTACGGGGTCGGTTCCGCAAGGAGCCGACCCCGTTTGCGCTGCGGCACCGAGATATCCAACCGCGATCCTAAACCGCCACCATTTCGAAAGCCCGAAGCTTGAGCGCTAGGACGATGGCAATTGGGTTGCCGTCCACTCGAGCTCGCGCGAGATCGCGCTGACGATGCCTTCGTGCCGAAACTCCTCCGGCAGGACGTCCCACGTGTAGGTCTCCACCTCGAACTGCTGGCACGCCGACCGCTCGCGCACGAGGCGGAGCAAGTCGGCGACGTACGGCTGCGTTCCCTCGAACCGACCGTACTGCGTGCGGAACACCGGCACGTGGAAATGGATGCGCCACTCGCGTGCTTCGCGATCGCCACGCGCCGAGGCGATCGCCTGCGGCAGGTCGAGATAGCGTTTCAGGCTGCCGTCCGTACGACGCTCCACCACCTGGTGCAGGTACACGTTGTCCGCGAACTCGCCCAATGCGTCGAGCGCCTTGCCATCGTCACCGCCGAGCGTGGCCTGGAGCCCTGCCGTGACCTGCACCTTCATCACGCGAATGCGCGCCGCGGCCAGCGTATCGAGCACGCTCTCCGGATCCTCGAATTCAACGGCCATGTGGCACGCGTCGAGACACACGCCGAGATGCGCGCGAATCGTGGCTTCGGCTGCCTCACGGGTTACCGCAAGCTCGCTGGCCAGCCCGGCGACCGCTGCCGGTGCGAGGAGATATCGATTGAAGAACTCGACGGTCTCGGCAATCGTCTCCAGGTAGCAGCACGGCTCCGGCTCGAGCGCCAAGGCAACCCGTTGTCCCGTGACCGAGCGGATCTTCGCGAGATGCGCCACGTGCGACAGCAGCGCCTGCGCCATGCGCTCAGACCCCGCCTCGCCGACCACGCGCGGCGCGAACGCGCCGGGCACGGTGCTGATCGTGCCTTCCACCCCCTCGGGAAGCAGTGCAGCGAGGATGTCCGCCAACTGGTTCGTATACGACAGGCGCTCCTGGTCGAGCCAGTCAGGCAGGTACACCTGCTCCTTCACCGGCCGTCCGTGAAAGGGGCCGTAGGGGAAACCATTGATCGTGAAGAGGTAGAGGTCGTTGGCCCGGAGAAAACCTCGGAGCTCCTCCAGCACTTCCGGCTTCGCGAGCATGCGCGCGGCTTCGCCGGACAGTCGCAGGCCGACGCCAAAGGGCCGGCCGGGCGCACATCGCTCGCGCACCGGGATGAGGAACTTTGCGAGGTTGCCGCGCACCTCTGCCCACGTTTCGCCAGGATGGATGTTGGTGCAATAGGTGAGGTGCGTCCGGGATATCGTCACGGTTGTGGATTGAAAAAGATGGCAAAGAAAACTTTGTGGTTTGCTGGCGGCACAGCGGCCTCGAATCGAGATCCGTCGATTGGAGAGCCTTCATCCCCGGAACTATATTCGACTGACTGGTGAGTCGCTCTGCGACAGCACGCGCGCCCACCGCATGGTCGTCATCACCCAACTGGAGGACGTCCGATGCAGGCCGCAGTGATTGCTTCACCGAAGACGGGTCGCGAACTCGTTGACGAATATTTCATCGAAAACCGCACGCGGCTTCTCGAGATCGCCTCGTTCCTGGACCGTCTCGACCGTGCGGACGCGGCACTCGTACAGAAGGACTATCGCGCTCGCGCCTTTCACGAAGCGCTCGCGCTGCTCGATGCGCCGATCACCGGATCTACGCTGGACACACGCGTCCAGCGCATCCAGATGCTGTTGAGCGATCCGACCACAGTGCCCCAGGAGCAGCTCGACGTGAAGAGCGCCCGCGGCGCCCACGACCATTGGCAGATCGGGCTCGGCCAATGAGATACGTCGACCTGCATGCGCACATGGTGTCCCGCACCACCGACGACTACGTGCAGATGGCGCTCACGGGATGCGTTGCCGTCACGGAGCCGGCCTTCTGGCCCGGATGGGACCGCAGTTCGGCCGATGGCTTCGACGACTATTTCCGTCAGCTCACCGACTTCGAGCCCAAGCGCGCGGCGCAGTATGGCATTCGTCATTTCGCGTGGCTCTGCCTCAACCCCAAGGAGGGTGAGAACCGTGCGCTGGCTCGCGAGGTGCTGAGCCGGATTCCGAAGTATCTCGATGCGCCCAACGTCCTCGGGATCGGCGAGATCGGCCTCAACCGCGTGACGAAGAATGAACTCGCCACGTTTCACGATCACGTGGAGCTCGCTCTCGCGCACGACCAGCTGATCCACATCCACACGCCGCATCTCGAGGACAAGTACAAGGGCACGAAGACGATCATCGATGCATTGCGCTCGTACGATCGCATCGATCCATCGCGGGTCATGATCGACCACGCCGAGGAGCACACGCTCCCGATGATCCTCGACAACGGCTACTGGACGGGCCTCACGCTCTACCCGCAGACCAAGACGAGCCCGGAGCGC
Source organism: Gemmatimonadota bacterium (assembly GCA_030852985.1). Lineage (GTDB taxonomy): Bacteria > Gemmatimonadota > Gemmatimonadetes > Gemmatimonadales > Gemmatimonadaceae > AG11. Next base: position 5,782 of record JALYVY010000078.1, read on the forward strand.
GCCATCGACATGTTCGAGCGGCACGGCACCGACCGGATCATCGTCGCATCGGCATGCGATTGGGGACCGAGCCTGCCTGACGCGGTACCGCATTTCGGGCTCGCGATGAAACGTCGCGGCCACGACGACGCGCTGATCGACCAGATCATCTACCAGAATCCCGTTCGTTTTCTCAGCCAGTCCCCGAAGTTCCGGCTTGGCGGCGCTGGGGGCAAGGCAGGCGTAGCGAATTCCCCTGCGCCGGTGAACACCGACAGACTCGCCAAATCAGGAGTGGGCGCGGCGTGAATCGTACGGTCGTTCTCCTGGTCGTCGGCCTTACGCAGGACCTGATCAGCGACGACACGCCCCACCTCTCCGCCTTCGCCGCCCGCGGCGGCGCACGGCCGCTCCGCGCGCTGCTGCCCGCCGTGACGTGCTCCATGCACGCGACCTTCACGACCGGCCTGCTGCCGCGCGATCACGGTGCGGTCGCCAACGGATGGTACTTCCGGGATACGTCCGAAGTGCGACTGTGGCAGCAGTCGAACCACCTCGTCACCGGCGAGAAGATCTGGGATGCCGCGCGGCGGGAGGATCCGTCGTTCACGTGCGCGCAGCTTTTTTGGTGGTACAACATGTACAGCGGGGCGGACTACACCGTTACGCCGCGCCCCATGTATCCCGCCGACGGTCGCAAGATCCCGGATGTCTACACGCAGCCGATGCCCCTGCGCGACGAGCTGAATGCGAAGCTCGGCACGTTTCCGCTGTTCAACTACTGGGGCCCGCGCGCGGACATCACCACGTCGCGCTGGATCGCGGATTGTGCGATGCACATCCAGGACACGCGCAAGCCGTCGCTCTCGCTCGTCTACCTCCCGCACCTCGATTACAACCTCCAGCGCCTCGGCTCCAGCCATCCAGCGCTTGCCACCGACCTCCGCGCCATCGACGCGATCTGCGGCGAGTTGATCGAGCATGCCGAGCGGGATGGCGCGAAGGTCGTGGTGCTGTCCGAGTATGGCATCACGGATGTGAGTGGGCCGGTGCACATCAACCGCGCGCTTCGCGAGGCGGGCCTGATCGAGGTGCGAGCCGAGTTGGGACGCGACATGCTCGATGCGGGGGCGTCGGAGGCGTTTGCCGTGGCCGACCATCAGGTCGCGCATATCTACGTCAAGCGCCCCGAACGCATCGCGGAGGTGCGCGCGTTAGTCGCGCGGCTCGACGGTGTGGAGATGGTGTTGGACGGGAACGGCAAGCGAGAGCACGGCCTGGACCATCCGCGATCGGGCGAGCTCGTCGCCGTCTCGGCGGCCGACCGATGGTTCACCTACTACTACTGGCTCGACGACGACCGAGCGCCGGACTACGCGCGCACCGTGGACATCCATCGCAAGCCAGGGTACGACCCGGTCGAGCTCTTCATGGACCCGGATATCCGGTTTCCAATGTTGAAGGTCGGCGGGATTCTCGCGCGCCGAAAGCTGCTCGGCGCGCGCGCGCTGCTCGACATCACGCCGCTGGACGCATCGCTCGTGAAGGGCTCGCACGGCCGCATTACGGATGATCCAGCGCATGGTCCCGTGTTCATCAGCGGCGATCCGTCGCTCGTTCCCGAGGGAGAGGTGGACGCGACTGCTGTAAAGGGGCTGCTGCTTCAGCAACTCTTTGGACGGGCGCGCGCCGAATCCAGTTCGACGGGGAGTTCGCGTGCACGCTAACGCGCCGCGATCCGCACCTCGATCCGTGCGTCGGTCGGTTCCTCTTGTGGTACGGCGGAAGGTGTCCCACAGTGCGGCGTCCGATGTGAGCGTCGCCCTTCTTCCATACCTCCGCATCGTTCGCGCGCCCGCGGTGTTTTCGGCACTGGGCGATCCGCTCGCCGGCTTGCTCATCGCCGGTGGCGCGCTAACCGGATCTCGCGCGTCGCGGCTGTCGGCTGCCGCGGGCCTTATCTACCTCGCCGGCATGGCGCTCAACGACTATGCCGATCGCGACGAGGACGCGCGCGAGCGGCCGGACCGGCCCATTCCATCCGGCGCTATCTCACCGCGTACCGCGGCGCTCATGGGTGGCTCGCTACTTCTGGGTGGCGTTGCGCTGGCTCAAAGCGCGGGAGCGCGCTGGTCGGGACCTGCGCTCGCCGCACTGGTCGTGGCCTATGATTTCCCGCTCAAGCACTCGTCCGTGATCGGACCGATTGCGATGGGTGCGTGCCGGTCTGCATCGTTGTTGATGGGTGTCGAGGCGGCGGCCCGCGGCTCCGTGTGGCGCCAGGGGGGCGAGCGAGCCCTGATGCTCGGCGCGTACGTTGCGGGGCTCACTCTGATCGCGCGCAGCGAGACCGGTGTCGCCCGGTCAGCGGAATTGCGGGGCGGTGCGTTGCTTGTCGGTGCGGCGCTCCTCGCCTCCGTGGTGCGCGGCGGGCCGCGGTCGCTCCCGTGGGGTGCGCTGGCCGCCGCGCTCGCAGCCCCCGCGGTGGTTCGTGCGCTCCGGTCGCCTGGACCGAGCACGGTTGGCTCAGCGGTGGGAGCGCTCGTGCGGGCGATTCCGGCTTTAGACGGCAGCCTCGCGGCGACCAGCGCGCCCGTACCGACGCTGGTGCTGGCCTCGTTGCTTGGTCTTGCGCGGTGGGGCCGTGTGCTCATCCCGATTACGTAAGACGGGCACTCGCGGCAGTAGATCTTCTTGATGTTCGTGAACGTGATTGTCGTGCGACTTGTCTTTCTCATGCTGTGATTCAGGAGCTCCGCCGTGAAGATCTGGATCGTTGGTGCGCGCGGCGCGATCGCCAGCACGCTCGCTGTGGGCACACTCGCGGGGCAGCGCGGCATGTCGCCCCTCGAGGGATTGCTCACCGAAACGCCGCCCTTTCAAGGGCTAGGGTTGGCGTCTCTGCACGATGCCGAGTTCGGCGGCTGTGACCTGATCCCAGGTACGCTCGCCGAGACGGCGCACGAACAGCTTGTAGGCGTTGGCTGCTTTCCGCCCCCGATGATCGAGGCGCTGATGCCTACGCTGAAGCAGATCGTGATCACGCGCGGCATCCTGCGTGGCGGCGGACCAACGATCGACGCGCTGGCACTGGAAGAACGAGCCGCCACTGCGGCGGGCACGGCGCGCGCCGCCGTCGAACGAATCGCCGGCGACATCCACGTCTTCGCGAACGGCACGCCTACCGTGGTGGTGAATCTCGCGAGCACCGAGCCGCCACCGGCCGCGCCGCTCCACGGTTGGAGCGCGGCAGATCTCGAGCAGGCCCTCGACGACGACGACCCACGCATCCCTGCGTCGCTGCTGTATGCGTATGCTTCGATTCAAGCGGGCTGTCCGTATGCCAACTTCACTCCATCGGGCGGCGCGTCGATTCCTGCGATTGTCGAGTTGGCGCGCACCGCGGGACTGCCGCTCGCCGGCCGCGATGGCAAGACGGGAGAGACCCTCATGAAGACGGCGCTCGCGCCGATGTTTCCCATCCGCGCCCTCACCGTGGAGGGCTGGTACAGCACCAACATCCTCGGCAATACCGACGGCCTGGTGCTCGCCGATCCAGACAACAAGGCGAGCAAGATCAGCTCGAAGGCCGGCGTGCTCGAGGGCATTCTCGGCTACGCCCCCGAGGGCGACGTGCGCATCGACTACTTCAAGCCGCTCGCCGATCACAAGGTCGCCTGGAACTTCATCCAGTTCCGAGGTTGGGGGGGCCATCGCATGCGTCTTCAGTTCACGTGGGAGGGCACCGACTCCGTGCTCGCCGCGCCGCTCGTGCTCGACATCGCGCGCCTCATGCTGCTCGCTCGTGATCGCGGGCAGAGTGGATCCATCGGTGAACTCGGCCTCTTCTTCAAGACGCCCGAGGGATCGACGGAGATGAACCTGCACCACCAGTACGACGCGCTCCTGCGCTGGGTGAGGGCTGCCTGATGCGCCCACGCTGATGTCCGAGCTTCCCTTCCGGCTCGGTTATAACACCAACGGCTTCGCGCATCACCGCCTCGACGATGCGCTGCACATCATCGCCGAGTTGGGCTATCGGGCCGTTGCGCTCACGCCGGACGCGAATCACTTGCCGCCTGACCGCACGTTGACATCAGAGTTGCGCGCCACGCGTGCTCTCATAGAACGGCTTGGTCTCGCGGTCGTCGTGGAGACTGGTGCGCGGTACGTGCTGGACGCGCGACGCAAGCATTTCCCGACACTCGTCGATGCTGATGCGGCCGACCGCGCGCGGCGGGCCGCCTTCCTCGTTCGCTGCGCGCACATCGCGATTGAGCTCGGCGGCGACACCATCTCGCTCTGGTCCGGCATTCCTTCGCCAGACATCGCGCGTGAGGACGCGTGGCGCTGGCTCGTGGATGGCGTGGGCGCGCTGTGCCATCAACTGACGCCGCTCGGCATTCAGGTCGCCTTTGAACCTGAGCCGGGTATGCTGCTACAAACGCTTGGCGAATGGGAGAAGCTCCGCGATGCCGTGGCTGCCCCGAACTTCGGACTCGCGCTCGACGTGGGACACGTTCCCTGCACCGAGACGTTCACCGTGGGCGACGCGATTCGGCGCTATGGCGCTGACATTCGTACGGTGCACCTCGACGACACGCGCAACGGTGTGCACGAGCATCTCCAGATCGGCGACGGGGAGCTCGACTGGGCGGACATCATGCGCGCTCTGCGTGAGGTTCACTTTCGCGGCGTTGCCGCGGTCGAGCTGTCACGACATTCACACGCGGCGCCGGTGGCAGCGCGGACGGCGATCGACCGACTGAGCGCTGCGGGGGCGTGACGCTCGCACCTAAGAGTCGGGCGTGCCTGTCACGTGCGCGAATTCGGGTCATCCACGAGCTCTACGCGGCAGGCAAGATCTAAGACGTTCGTGGGCTTCGGGCCGAAGCGGCCTCTATTCTATCCCGCTCGTCTTCACGTTCATAACGATGCTGGCGCGATCAAAACGCGAAGTACAGCCCCACCCGCGTCGATGTCGCGTGATCCTGACGCTGCATGTACTCGAGTTGCTCTTCGACACGAACGGCTAACGGTCCATTCGCGAGGACCAGCATGCCGGCGATCGCATCGAGGCCGAGAAGGGTGCCCGACCATTCGCTCTGTTCGCCGCCGCTTCGGTTTGCGGACACGCCTCCTCCGACGTAGGGCGTGACCCAGGCGGACCGGCTGGGAACGGGGGAGACATGGACGTTCGCCGTGATTCGGTATCGCCCCGGACCGAGGCCATGCTGCCGCTGATAGTCGAAGCCCACTGCGGGCCACAGCACGGCTGGCCCAAGTGAGAAGACGTTTCCGAGCTCAGTGCCCACACCGCTCGACCACGTGCGCGTGCCGTGCGAGGGCACGAAAATGCCATGCACGCCTACTGTTTGCGCACTTGCGGATTGCGGCTGGAGCAGCGCTATCGCGACAGAGAGGAGCGTGAAGCAAGACGCGGACAGCGTAGCCAAGCGCAAGTGGGCGCGATTCGTTCTCATGGGAACCGACGAACTCCGAAGGCCCGTGAAGCGGCGACGGCTCTGCGGGGCGAAGTGTATCAACGGATCGGGTGAGATTCGAACTCACGGTACGCTTTCACGTACACACACTTTCCAGGCGTGCGCCTTAAACCACTCGGCCACCGATCCAACTCGCGATCTCACCTGAAGACCGCCTTTGCAACACCAAGCGCGCTGGGCGGCGCATTCCGCCGACTCAGCGCGCTTTCTCTGCTCCGAACGACCGCAAGCGGACAGGGTGAGATTCGAACTCACGATACCCTTGCGGGTACGCCGGTTTTCGAGACCGGTGCTTTCAACCACTCAGCCACCTGTCCGGAACAGCCGAGTAATTTACCCCGGCCGCAAGGGAGTGTCAACGAAATCAGGCGCGCGGCGCGCAGCAAAGAACTCGCGCAGCACCGCCCCACAATCGGCCTCGCTCACACCGCCACTCACCTCTGGGCGGTGATTGAGCTTCGGGTGACGAAGGACATCACCCACGGAGCCCGCCATGCCCGCCTTGTCATCCCACGCGCCGAACACCACGCGATCGAGCCGCGCCAGCACGATGGCACCAGCGCACATCGCGCACGGCTCGAGCGTGATGTAGAGCGTGCAACCGTCGAGACGCCAGCCGCCCAGCGCCGCGCTCGCCGCACGGATGGCGAGCGACTCGGCGTGCGCGGTGGCGTCGCCATCGCGCACGGTGCGGTTATGCGCACGCGAGACGATCGCACCGTCACGCACGATCACCGCACCAACGGGCACCTCGCCCGCTTCCGCAGCAAGCCGCGCTTCGTCGAGGGCGACCGCCATCCAGGCACGATCGGAATCCTGGCGTGCCGTCAGCATCACTCCACGGTGGTCGCAGCACCCGCTGTCGGTGTCGCCGTCGCGGCGCGGCGCTCGAACGCAAGTGCCCTGCCGCTGCCCACCGTGGCAACGATGGTGTCCCCGTCGAGGAACTCGCCCTCGAGCAACCGCAACGCGAGCGGATTCTGGATCATCCGCTGAATCGCGCGCTTCAGGGGACGCGCACCAAACGCGGGATCATAGCCCTCCTCGGCAAGCAGGTGCTTGGCCTCGGGCGTGATCTCGAGGGTGAGCTTGCGATCGGCGAGCAGCTTCTCGAAGCGCTTCAACTGCAGCTCGACGATGTGCTCGATCTGCTCCATGCCGAGCGGGCGGAAGATGATGATGTCGTCGACGCGGTTGAGGAACTCGGGCTTGAAGTGACCTTGCAGCGTCTTCATCACCTGCACCTCGACGGCCGCGAGATCGCCGCCGGAATTCTCGAGGATGTAATGGCTGCCGATGTTCGACGTCATGATGATGACGGTGTTCCGGAAATCCACCGTGCGACCCTGCGAGTCCGTGAGCCGGCCGTCATCGAGGATCTGGAGCAGAATGTTGAAGACATCGGGATGCGCCTTCTCGATCTCGTCGAACAGGATCACCGCATAGGGTCGACGACGCACGGCTTCGGTGAGCTGACCGCCCTCTTCATAACCGACGTAGCCCGGCGGTGCGCCGATCAGTCGCGCGACGGCGTGCTTCTCCATGTACTCGGACATGTCGATGCGCACCATGGCCTGCTCGTCGTCGAAAAGAAATTCGGCGAGCGCGCGCGCGGTTTCCGTCTTGCCAACGCCCGTGGGGCCGAGGAAGATGAAGGAGCCGATGGGGCGATTGGGATCCTGCAGGCCGGCACGTGAACGACGCACGGCATTCGCGACCGCTTCCACCGCCTCCTGCTGTCCGACGACGCGACGCGCCAGCTCCTTGTCGAGCTTCGTGAGCCGTTCACGCTCGCCTTCCATCATGCGCGTGACGGGAATGCCGGTCCACTTCGCGACGATTTCTGCGATGTCCTCCGCGGACACTTCTTCCTTCAGGAACTGCGGACGGCCGTCGACACTCGCGAGCTTGCCCTCCGCCTCCTTCATCGACGCTTCGAGCGCCGGAATGCGCCCGTAGCTGATCTCGGCCGCGGTCGCGAGATCGCCGGCGCGTGCGGCCTGCTCGGCTTCGATACGCGCCTGGTCGATCTGCTGCTTGATCTTGGCGACGGCGCCGAGTGTGTCCTTCTCCTGCTGCCACTGCGCCTTCATCGCCGACGAGCGCTCCTTCAACTCGGCGAGCTCGCGCTCGATGATGTGGCGGCGCTCGGTGGATGCGGCGTCCTTCTCCTTCTGGAGCGCAGTGCGCTCGATCTCGAGTTGCATGACGCGACGCTCCACCTCGTCGATCTCCTGCGGCATGGAGTCGATCTCGATGCGAAGCCGCGATGAGGCTTCGTCGAGCAGGTCGATGGCCTTGTCGGGCAGGAAGCGATCGCCGATGTAGCGATCCGAAAGCGTCGCGGCGGCGATGACGGCGCTGTCGGTGATGCGAATGCCGTGATGCGCTTCGTAACGTTCCTTGAGGCCGCGCAGGATGGCGATAGTATCCTCGACCGTGGGCTCGCCGACATAGACAGGCTGGAAACGCCGTTCGAGTGCCGCATCCTTCTCGACGTGCTGGCGGTATTCGTCGAGGGTGGTCGCGCCGACGACGCGCAACTCACCGCGCGCGAGCATCGGTTTCAGCATCTGTCCCGCGTCCATCGACCCCTCGGCCTTCCCTGCCCCGACGAGCGTGTGCATCTCGTCGATGAATGTGATGAACTGGTCCTTGTCCTCGGTGAGCTCCTTGAGGACAGCCTTGAGCCGCTCCTCGAATTCGCCGCGGAACTTGGCGCCGGCGATCAAAGCGCCGAGGTCGAGGGAGAGTACGCGCTTGCCGCGGAGACTCTCAGGGATGTCGCCATTCACGATGCGCTGCGCGAGTCCTTCTACGATGGCCGTCTTGCCCACACCGGGCTCGCCAATCAGCACCGGATTGTTCTTCGTCCGCCGCGACAGCACCTGAATGACGCGACGAATTTCCTCGTCGCGACCGATGACCGGATCCAGCTTGCCCTGGCTCGCCGCTTCGGTGAGATCGCGCGTGTACTTCTGGAGCGCCTGGTACTGGTTCTCGGGATTCTGGTCGGTAACGCGATGCGTGCCGCGAATAGCCTCGATGGCCTGAAGCAGCGCTTTATGCGTTCCGCCGAGGCTATTGAGCAGTGGCTTGGTCTCCGTGCCCTTCGCGTCGGACAGCGCGAGCAGCAGGTGCTCCGTGCTCACGAACTCGTCCTTCAGCTGTTTCGCCTCTTTCTCGGACTGGTCGAGCACCGCCGTGAGCTCACGCGCCATGGTGGGCTGCGCGTCGCTTTGCTTCGGGTACCGCGCCATCTCGCGGGTGATCGCTTCGCGAAGGGCGGCGACGTTGACCCCGAGTTTCTGGAGCACGGGAACGACGATGCTCTCGTCCTGCGCGAGGAGTACGCCGAGGAGGTGTGTGTCGTAGACCTGCGGATTGCCATTGCCCCTGGCAACCGCGATCGCTTCGTTGAGCGCCTCGGCCGATTTTACCGTGAGTTTGTCGGGATTGATCATGGAGAGAGCCTACCCCTTGGATGGATGTTGTCCATCAGTAGGCAACGCTGGTGCCGAATGCTTCGCGCCACAGCGGCAGGTCGCCCCTGACGGATCAGCGCGATCGTCACGCGCATTGGCAGCTATTTCGCTACGATGGCTTTTCGCTGCCGCGGGCGTTCCTTGTCGAGCACGAGCTCGATGAGGTAGACACCGGCCGCCGCACGATGGCCCGCGCCAATCGCCTTCCCATCCCAGTATGCGTTGTAGTCACCGCAGGGCAGCAGCACGCGCTGCAGCTTTGGCTGTGCGCCGAGCGTGCCTTCCAGGAGCGGCACGGCGACGAGCTGGGCGAGCACGTTGTAGATGCGGATGGAGACGACGCGTTGGGTGACCGCTCCCTCGCATCCACCGACGGTGAACGGGATGTGCGTGTCCGGTTTGAACGGGTTCGGGTAATTCTGTCCGAGGAACGACTGCGTTCGTCCGGGGGGCTGCGTTAACGTGTCCTGCCCTGCCGCTTGCCTTGTCTGGACCGCGCAAAGGGCGAGCACGAGCACGAGTGCTGGCCAGCGGTGGTACATGTGAACTCCGGCTGACGAAACAGGATTCTGACGCGGCTCCTGCGACGGGTGAGTGACGTTGATCCAACCTCGTAAAGTACGGTTTTGGAACGAGTATGTCAAGAAACCACAGCGAGTTACGCCACTGCAGCGCTCCATCGTAACATTGGTAGCGCGGCATCACGCGTGCAACCGCGACCCGACTACCGCTCCCGTGCTACCAACGCTGCTCCTCCCACATTTCCAGCGCCCGCAGTGGACGTCCGTCCGCGAGATGCTCGGCCAGAAACTCCCGCAGGAGCCGTTGGTGTGCGCGCGTAGCCGCTTCGCTGAGCGGTTCGCCGGGCTCTCCCGCCAGGAAGCGCCGAAGGGTTGATCGCGCGTCGGGGGGAAGGCTGCGCCCCGCGACCGCCTGGCGCGCGCACCGCTGGCAGAGTGCTCCTCCCGCCCGGTGACTGAAGCGCACCGTTTCGTCAATGGCGAGGGGGTCGTGACATTCGCCGCAGATGTCGAGCGCCGGCGCGAATCCAAGTTCGGCGACGATCCGCCATGCGCTCGCCAGCGTGGCGGTGAGCGCCTCGTCGGACGATGCCGCCGCGAGCATGTCGAGCGCGTCAACCACGGCATCGAACAGGCCGCTGTCGGCGGCATCGCGACCGAATCGAAGTGTCAGTTCCGCGATGGCGGATGCGCCAACGAAGCGACCCATGTCTTCGCCCAGCAATGGCCGCGAGCGGACGACGTCAAAGGCACTGAGCGTATCGAGATCGCGGCCCGGCTTGGCGTAGAGCTGCGCATTGCCCTGGGCGAACAAGTCGAGTGCACTGCCAAAGCGTCGGCTCGACCGGCGCGCGCCCTTGGCGAGCACGCTGCGCACGCCACCGTCGCGCGTGACCAAGCGCAGGATGCGGGACGACTCGAGGTAGTCGAAGGAGTGCAGGACGATCGCATGCGTGGCGAGTATGGCCATGCCCAAAGATACTCGCCGACGGAGTGCGATCTGACCTAGAACATGAAGCGCAGACCAGCGAGGATACGTCGGCCGGGTGCGCGATAGCCGGTGGCGGCGATGGAGGCGTCATCGGTGCGCGCGAAGTCGTAGTTGAATCCCGACACGTCCGTGTAGAGCGCGTCGAAGACGTTCTCTGCGCGAAGCGTCGCGGCCACGCTGCCCTGCGCATTTTCGACCAGGCGGAGTTGCGCAGACAGGTCCGATCGCGTGTAGGGCGCGAGCGTTACGCGCTGGACGGATTCCCCCGCGTAATAGCTGTCGTCCCGCGTGCCGACGCGATGAACACGCAGGTCGATGCTTCCTCGCGGCACGCCGTACCCAGCGCCAAGATCGAAGGTGTGCATCGGTCGCCTGAGGAGGCGTGCACCTGACGCGAACGCTGCAGCGACCCCCGCACCAGAGCCGGCGTCGATCACCCGCGTGTCGAGATAGGTGAGTGCACCATCCGCGTGCAGGCCAAGGTCCGTCGCGATGCGCGATTCGAGCTCGAGTCCTCGTGTTCGTGTGCGTGCGATGTTGTTGTAGTTGGGCGCGGTTTCCGAGTACGAGTAGTCGATGAGGTCGCGGAAGCTGTTCTGGAATCCGGTTAGGCCGACGGTAAGATCCCGCCCGATGCGTTGTTCGACGCCCGCGTCGAAGCTCAGAGCATGTTCAGGCGACAGCGCGGGATTCCCGATGGCAAACGCACTGCCGTAGTTCTCGAGAAACGACGGCTCGCGGAATGCCGTGCCGACGCTTCCACGAAGGCGCGTGTCGGGCACGACCTGAGCGCTCGCGGCCGCCCGGTAGGTAAAGAAGTCTCCAAAGCGCTCGTTGTGTTCATAGCGCCCGCCCACGGTGGTGGTGACGATGTCGAACGGGGTCGACAGCAGCTGCGCATACACGCCCGACGTCCGCCGCCGCTGCGCCGGCGTGACACTGCCGCCCAAGTTGTCGGTCGTGCGCGCGTCGGCCTGCCACTCCGTCTCGACCTGCGTTCCAACCGTCAGCGTCGAGGCGGACGGCAACGCGAACGCAATGCGGATGTCGCCACTGCGACGCTGCGACTTGTCTGGCGTCGAGTAGTAGTACCCATTCGAGTCGGCCGGACTGTCGGGTTGGTCCGAGGTGAGGCCGTGGGCGTTGTATGATGCGAGCGCGAGCCGCACCTCGATCGCAGACGTGAGCCGGACGCCCGCATCGATCCCGATGGAGAGCCGATCGTCGTTGTGGACGGCATTGCTGTCGACGACCTGCCCGCTGCCGTCAGTGGGATAGTGCACCTCGTTATCGCTATAGCGCAATGAAAGCGCGACGTCGGACTGCGCACCGCGCGCCCCAACGAGCGCACTGCCAACGCTCTGGTGGTATGCGCTGTTGAAGGCCTGGATGCCGTCGGTCGAGTGTCGAGCCCCGGCGATGGAATAGGTCAGCGCGCCGTTGCCGCCGCGAAGCGCCGCGTCCGCGTCATGGCTGCCGAAACCGCCGGCGCGGGCAGATACATCCCCGTGCGTTCCCGACGTTCCCCGCGTCGTGAAGAGCTGGATGACGCCGGCCATGGCGTCCGAGCCATAGAGGACACTCGCGGGACCACGCACGATCTCGATGCGATCCAGGTTGTCGGTGCTGAGCGTGGAGAAGTCGAACGCCCCGCCCGCATCGTTCACGGGCACGCCGTCGATCAACACCTTCGTAAACTTGCTCTCGCCTCCGCGAATGAAGAGTGACGTGGCACCGCCGTACGAGCCGGTCTGCACCACCGCGAGGCCAGGGACCTGCCGGAGGGCGTCGCTCACCGTCGTGATGCCCTGCGCGCGCAATTGTGCCCCGGTAATCATGGAGACCGAAGATGGCGCACGTTCCGCAGCGAGCGGCGAGCGCGTCGCTGTCACGACAACGGGGGCAATCCGCGCGGTGTCCTTGATCGCCTGCGCGTGCGCCGCGATGGGAATGCAGAGAGCGAGGAGCGGCAGTGTGGCTTTCATGAGGTGGGAAACCTGGGTGGGTGCGATGGAGTGTTGCGTTCGCCGCGAGGGCGAATACGAAGAGGAACAAGGGAGGGAGCGCCAACAGCCGGATCGCGGGTGATCACGAGTGGCCATTCATACACCTCTTCCAGCACGGGCCCGTGCATCACGCTCGGCACGTCGCCCGCCGCCGCTACGCGTCCGCGATGCAGCAGCACCATGTGGTCGGCGAAACGCGCGACGAGATTCAGCTGATGGCTCACGAGCAACACGGCCTGCCCTTCACCGGCGAGTCGGCTGAGGAGCTCGAAGATGGCCATCTCGTGACCGACATCGAGAAAGGTGGTCGGCTCGTCGAGGACGATGGCGTCGCCGCCCTGCGCGAGCGCGCGCGCGAGGCGAAGGCGCTGCCACTCGCCCCCGGAGAGCTCCGTGATGGGGCGGTCCTGGAACGTGTCGGTCTCGGTCAGCTCCACGGCACGGCGCACGGCCTCACGGTCGGTGCGACCGGCACTCTTCCACAGACCGAGATGCGGATACCGGCCGAGGGCGACGTACTCTCGTCCGGTAAGCGGAAAGGCGGGCTCCTCGCGCTGCGTCATCACGGCAACGCGTGTCGCGAGCGCCTGTCGCGAAGATCGGGAGATCGGCACGCCGTCCAGCGTGATCGCGCCCGATGACAGCGGGACGCTGCCGACGAGCGCGCGCACGAGCGTACTC
>JALYVY010000224.1 GCA_030852985.1 Gemmatimonadota bacterium
CCAACCGTTCAGAAACCGACTGCCATACCGGGCGTCGAGCGTCGGCGCATTGAAGTTTCGGCCCGGGATCTCAAAACGCTTTCACCGGGCGTAACGCCCGAAGTCCTGAAGCTGACGCTCGACCTTCTCGACAAATGTGTCGTTGAGAAAGTGACAGAGCGTAAGGCAATCCTGTGGGGACACGACCTTCAGAAGTCGCACAGCGATCTGGTCACGGCAACACTGGCCGTTTCGCAGTCACCACTGCTGCGGAAGGTGGAAGGGTACCTCAGTCGTATGATCGACATTCTGGGCACCATCGATCTGATGGGCATCTGCGCCGAACGTGACGGCGGGCTTGGCCAGTTATTCAAAGGTGTCAACCGGAAGATCGACACCGCCCAGGAGTTGGGCGCAGCACAAGCGGAACTCGACCAGCTCACCCGATATCTTGGAGTCGCACTCAACGATTTGCTCGATCTCAAGGACAAGCTCCAGCAACACTCGGTCACGGTAAACGCTATCAGCGTCGAAGTCGAAGCATCTGCCCTCGCCGCGCTTTTCCTTTCGCGGCATCTGCAGAATCAGAACAGTGCAGTGGCCGAACTTTTCACCGAACGCAGCATCAGCCTCACGCTCACACTCGCGCAAATTCGAAGCAGTGACTCACTGCGTGAGATGCAAATCGAGCAACCGATTCGAATGGTGAAGTCAGTACAAGACGTTGCGCTGGTGATGATGCCTGGCTTTCTCGGTGGCATTGCTTCCGCGCTCATTCTTATTGGCCAGAAAAGACTCACGCCGACCCAAGCCGGCGAGTTGACCTACCAGCTTCGGGACATTTTGCAACAACTCCGCCATTAACCACGGAAATACAGCATGAGCCTGTCCCTCGATCTGAATAAATCCGCGTCGACACTGCGTCTTGCCCTCGATAAGGCCGGCGTGACTGCGGGAATCAAGGCTGAACTGATTATTGACATCGATGTTTCCGGCTCGTTTGAACACGAGCACGAAGAAGGCACCACCAGCAAACTTATCGAGCGACTGGTTCCGTATGGCATGGTGCTCGATCCTGACGGGCAGATCGACATGTTCACGTTCAGCAACGGCGAAGGTAATGTTCACCACGTCGGAACGGTGACGCCGCAGGACGCGGAAGGCTACATCACGCGCAACGTTGTCGAGAAGGTTCCGGGTTGGAACGGCGGTACGACGTACAGCTACGTGCTTGAACGGAATCTCGAACACTTCGGTTGGAAGCCGTGTGACGAGAAACATGCTACGCCCGGCGTCGGCGGGTTTCTCAGCCGATTTTTCGGCCGCAAGAAGGAAGTGCAATCACAACCGCACCTGCACGAGAAGAAGCGATCCATCGTTCTTTTCGTTACCGACGGCGAAAACGATCCATCCGACGAAGTGCGCACCATGCGCATACTCGGCGATTCAGAACAGCGTGGCGATCAGGTGTACTTTTTGCTGATCGGCGCGTGTGAGCACAACGACGACAACTTCCGTTTCCTTCGCACCATCGCCGACCGATTCAAGAACACGGGTGTCGTGATCATCACGGATCTTGACAGCTTCGTCGATTTGTCTGACGATGAAATGAACGCGCGGCTGCTTGGACCCGAACTGTTGGCCTGGCTCAAGTCATAACCAACTCGCTAATCGATTTGCTCATGCAGCAACTTTGCTTGCTTGGCGTAATATCGACTGGCTGTCGCATCACCTTTCTTCGCGAGCGAATTGCTGGCTGAGGTGGCGGCGTTCGCGGCCACGCGAAAAGCTGCGATGAGAGCGTTCCGTTGAGCAACGTCATCCGCCAGCGCTGCGGCCAGGGCGCCGTTCACCCAAGTGCCTGCCATGAAGCCATTCGGGCTCTGAAGAACTCCGACACGCAGATGACCATCCTGAACGCGACCGTAAAATCGCTCAGGCTCCGCACCCTTGACGACCATCACAATGACGCCGCTATCGTTGGCAAAACCGCTCCGGCAGTTTCCAATCCATGATACGGTTCCGGCCGCCCACACCTCAGGCCGTTCGAAGCGGCAGCCGGGTTGGCCTGCAGTGCGTCGGTCGCTGGGTTGGTCGGAGAGCGCGGGCGCGACGGCGGTCGTCGCGGGCCCGGCCTTTGCCGACGGTGTTGCTGGTACCTCCGCCCTGCACGCGGCGAACGCCAACAATTGGATGCACGCGAGCGATGACAACCAGGCCGCCATCGCTACCACCCTCCAACCAGGGCCGACCCGCCCTCGAAGTGCTGCGCATCCTCCGTCGGGAATCCCACGCCCCAGTACCAGCCCGCGGCATTGAAGATCGTGGAAATGAGGTGCAATCCGAATTGGACCTTGCTGTCTCCGCGAGCGTCGAGGACACGATCGACGGTCAGATCGATGGCGGTGCCCCAGGAGTGGTTGGAAATACTGGTCGTCGACCCCCGCACATTGCGCGCGCAGTGCATGCCGGCCGTTCCCAGCACGCGATACACAAGCCGTTGATCGGTTTGGATGCTCGTCATGATCGCAGTGAGGCTGGCGATGGCCGAGTCGAGTCCGGTGGCTGAAAACGGTCCGACGTTCCGGGTGACGATGCGGCGTGCCAGGGTCTTGTTGGTGACCGCCTCGCAGTCCTGCGAATACGTGGCGCGCGGCGCACCCAACCGCGTGGTCATGGTGGCGTTGCTGGCGGACGTCAGCCCCGTGTTGTAGCCCGTGAGCCGCGCCTTTGGAATACTCTCGATCAGAATGGACGTCGGACGGGTGACAAAGGCGTGGGCATCCCGCACCTGACCGGTCGCTTCGAGATCGCCCGGGGCTGTTGCCGGTATCGTCTTGGTCGTGACCACCGTGAGCGCATACAGGATTCGCGGTCCGTCCACCGCGCCGCCGAGCGCGGTCAGCGCCGCTTGCAGCTGCGTGATGTCGGTTGCGTCGAGGGCTTTGAGTGAGCGCAACATCTCGTACATGTTGAGCCCGTTCAGGTTCAGAACGGCCGTGTGCCAGTCGCGTCTGTTCGCCCCATCGATGAAGGCCCTGCAGACGGCACTGACTTCCATAGCGGCACCTATTCGGTTGGCTCGAGCGGCGATTCCAGCGGTATTACTTCGCGGGTCGGCTGTGATGATGGATAAGCCGTATCCTGCAGAGTGTGCCGAGTACCGATCCTAGGTGAAATCGATGACCACGAATCGACTATACGGGGCGAATCTCGCGCAACAGGACTATTCCGTCAAGACAAAACGGGTGCGACGACGCTGGAACTCCGCGTGTCGCGGGTTCAATTCCCTCCCTAGCCACTACAGAAACTCACGACATCAGCACAAAAATCCGCGTCTTGCCGCGTAACTCGCGGTAGGACGCGGTTTTTTGTTCCTGCTGTGTGGTCAGACGCGGTGCCGCGTCATGTCATGCGTGGTCTCGATTCTCGAGCGTCCGAACGCAAATACTCTCCAAGACCGCAGTGATCAGCTCAGTCGCACCCGGCGCCGGTAGGCGCCGATCACGACCAACCCAAGCCCGACGAGCCCGACAGATGCCGGCTCCGGCGTCGTCGTAGTTGCGACCGTCGCGCCAGTAATGATGAACTCCCCCGGGTCGCCGAAGCTGCTGACTTCACGGGTCTGACCGTCCGTGAGTCCAAGCGTGACCACAGTTCCGAAGTGCGAATCGAAGGCGTAGGCAATCCCACCAACGCCGAGCGCCGCGTGAAGGCCGAGAGCCGTTGCGGCAATGCGCGTCGCCCTCCCGGTGAACGCATTGATTTGATACAGACTCGGCGCGATTACCGAGGTGATGTCTCCGGTCTCGAAATCCAGAATCGCCGCGTCAAAGGTCGAGAACAGCGCGTCGCCGACCGAAAACAGTGCCTGATCGTAAAATGGAAGCGTTCCATCCGCGGTGGGAAACCCAGGAGTAAACGGTACGGCCGGTATTCCCGTTGCCCCGACCAAGGTCGCCGCGCCGGTCAGTGGATTCAGCGTGTACAGATTGTTTTGGAAGTCCGTAGCGTAAATCGCTCCGCGGAAACCCGTAAGCGTGCTACCTGTCTTGGGCCCACACGGCGATGACGGCGTCGAGCAGTCGGTGAATCCAGTGGGACCGATGAGCCGGGTAACTCCGGTGGACGGGTCGATCTCGATCAGGTCGCCGGAAAATGTGAGGCTCAGCAGCGAGCCGTGAGCGCCGGTGGTCAACCCGGTGGTACCCTGTGGAAGCCCTGGACCGATCGCGAGGAACTGTCCAGTTGCGAGGTCCATTGTGCCGAACCGCTGCGCTGCGTCGACGATGTACGCGCTTTGAGCCGCCGCGGATATTGCGGACGCGCCGAAAGCTGCCAGGGCGCCGGCGAGGGCTGTACACACGCGGTTTGCTCGACCGCGAGGAGAATGGTGGCGAACAGTTTGGTCGGTCATGTGATCTACTCAGAAGGGTCTGGGTGTGTGTCGCCTGCAATGAGTCGTGTTGACGGACGGCTGGACGCTGCCTACCTTCGCCAACGGCGTGGCCGATTGGCCCCGTAACTCGTGCGGCGGAATGCCGCACGAGTAGTCGCGCAAGACGAGCGCGGAACCCGCCACCTGCGCTTCGAGAGGCGCGACGATGCCCACCGAGTCGCCGATGCCGTCGCGCGCCGCCGAAGACGAGCGCGAGATCGCGGATGCACTTGCTGCGCTTGGGCGCGGTGCACCACAAGCGATGCAGCGCCTGATCCCTCGGGTGTACGAGGAGCTGCGTCGCATCGCGCATCGGCAGCTCGCCGTAGAGCGGGGCGACCACACACTCTCGACAACGGCCGTCGTCCACGAGGCGTATTTACGCCTGGTCGAGCAGCACGACGCGGCCTGGAACGACCGGGCACACTTCTTCTCGCTGGCAGCTGGCGTCATGCGTCGCGTGCTCACCGACTACGCCCGTCGCCACAAAGCGGTGCGGCGCGGTGGTCCCGCTGCCTCACGCGTTGCGCTCGACGACGCCGACGCCGCGGGCGTCCTCGTCGCGAGCGAGCGAGCCGCCGAACTATTGGCGCTTGATGAGGCCCTTATCCGGCTCGGCCGTGTGGATGCACGTATGTCGAAGATTGTCGAGTGCCGGGTCTACGGCGGGCTCTCGGCGGCCGAGACGGCGACGGCGCTTGGGACTTCCCTGCGCACCGTAGAACGAGAGTGGGCCCTCGCCAAAGGCTGGCTGTATCAGGAGCTGCGCGATGACGCGGGGTGATCCCGTTTCCGACGATGAGAGCGAACGCTGGCAAGTCGTTCGAGGTCTGGTCGACGCCGCGTTACAGCTGCCGACGTCGACGCGCGGCGCCTTTCTCGAGCGGGCGACGAGCGACTCAGCGGTACGCGCCGACGCCGCGCGCTGGCTCGACGCCTGTGCCCGCGCCGCCACGTCACCCGACTTCCTGGCCCACTCGGCCGCCGAACGCGCCGCGCCTGTGATCGACGCGGCCGACGACCGCTCCGACGCACATCCGGAAGATGCGGAGGCCGAGATCGAAGTGCTGCGCCGCGCGCTGGGACCCGCCTGCCGGGTCGAGCACGAAATCGGGCGCGGCGGCATGGCCACAGTCTATCTCGCGCATGATGCGCGCCACCGCCGTCGCGTCGCTGTAAAAGTGTTGCATCCGGCATTGAGCGCTGCGCTGGGCGCCGAGCGGTTCCTGCAAGAAATCGAGGTCACTGCGTCGCTGCAGCACCCGCGCATTCTGCCGCTCTTCGACTCCGGTTCTGCCAACGGCCTGCTCTACTACCTGATGCCGTTCGTCGAAGGGGAGACGCTGCGCGAGCGACTCGCGCGCGACGGAGCACTTCCAATCGCAGACGCCCTGCGCCTCGTGCGCGAGGTGGCGAGCGCGCTCGACCACGCGCACCGGCATGGCGTCGTCCACCGCGACGTAAAACCGGCGAACATCCTGCTCGCCGACGGCCACGCGGTCGTGGCGGACTTCGGGATCGCCCGCGCCGTTCGGCGTGCGCGTGAGCCGGCCGCTCCGCGCGAGACGTTGGTCGACGGCGGCCCGCTAACCGACGCCGGTGCGTCCCCGGGCACGCCCGGTTACATGGCGCCAGAGCAGGCACGGGGCGAGACGGACATCGACCACCGGGCCGACCTCTACGCGCTGGGCGTTGTCGCCTACGAAGCGCTCGCCGGCCGGCGCCCATCGACAAACCGAGCTCCGCTCGCTGAGTGTCGGGCCGGCGTCCCTCCCGCGTTGGCGACGCTAGTCGCGCAGCTGCTCGCCGAGGATCCTGAAGCTCGACCAGCGTCCGCCGCCGCCGTCGTTGGCGCGCTCGACGCCCTGCGCGACAGTGAGCCGCTCGCGCGGTTGCCACCTACCCGAGCCGCAGCCCCACGAGCGACCATTGGGTGGGGCGCAGTCCTCGCCGCGTGCGGCGCGCTGGTCGTCGTTGGTTCGCTCATGATTGGCGCGCGCAGTCGCGAGACCGAGGCAGCCAATCAGTTTGCCGCAGGTCGAGACAACGGGCGAGTCGCGCAGGGGGTGGCCGTACTGCCATTCGTCAACATCGGCGGCGCGGCGGGTGACGACTATTTCAGCGACGGCCTCACCGACGAACTCGCGGATGCATTCGCGCGGCTTCCAGGCCTGCGTGTCGCCGGCCGCACCTCAAGCTACGCGTTCAAGGGGCGGGCAGTAGCGCCATCAGAAATCGGCCGGATGCTGGACGTCGACGCTCTCGTCGAGGGCACGGTCCGTCGCGTGGGGGATGGGTTCCATGTCACCGCAAAGATTGTCCGCGCAGCGAGCGGCACAGTGCTCTGGGACAGCGCGTACGAAACCCGCTCGCGTGACGTCTTCGCCATGCAGGACCAGCTCACTCGCGCCCTCATTGCGGCACTCACGAGCCAGTTAGGCGTTGGTCACGGCATGTCCGCTCTCGACGCCAATCGCGGTACGTCGGATGAAGAAGCGTACGAGCTGTATCTGCACGCCCGGTATTTCTGGATGCAGCGCGGCGCGGCCAACCTCACGCGTGCGATCGCGTTATACCAGCAGGCCATTCACCGTGACCCCACCTTCGCCCGCGCGCACGCGGGGCTCGCCATGGCGTACAGTACGATCCCTGGGTTCGTGCCTGACCCAACGGACTCCGCGACGGCGCTGGCCGAAGCCAGCGCTTTACGTGCGGTCGCGCTTGATTCGACGCTGGCCGATGGACAGCTCGCGCTTGCGGCGACGATGGACATGCGTCTCAACCTCACGGAGGGCTTGGCACGGTACCGAATGGCCGTCGCGCTTGACCCGTCTTCTGTTACAGGCCACCACTGGCTCGGCCTCAGTTTGCTGAACCTCGGACGCACCGACGAGGCACTCGTCGAGCTGCGCCATGCGACCGAGCTGGACCCGCTCGCCCCCACACCGGCAAGCGCCTTCGCAC
>JALYVY010000008.1 GCA_030852985.1 Gemmatimonadota bacterium
GACGCCGTCGACTCCGCTCCTCTCCACGCTCCCCAGTTCCCGTTCCGCCACGGCAAGCGTCAGCCTCTCCGAGGTGCTGTCCGCGCTGTCGCACGCGCTCGACCTCACTGAAGGCGCAACGGTGGGCCACACGATGCGGTCATGCCTCATCGGGATGCGGCTCGCGGAAGAGGCAGGGGTGGGAACGGCGGATCGATCCGCATTGTACTACGCGATCCTCCTCAAGGACGCCGGATGCTCCAGCAACGCCGGACGCATGGCCTCGCTCTTCGGCAGCGAGGATCAGTGGGTCAAGCCGCGCATGAAGATGGTGGACTGGCACAAGCGCGTCCGGCTTGCCGCGCGAACGGCGCTCACCGTCGGCCACCGGCAATCGTTGTCGACACGCGTTCGACAGTTCCTGGCCATCGCGCGAACGAAGGACATGTCGCGCGACCTCTTCCTCATCCGCTGCGACCGCGGAGCGGCCATCGCGCGGCAGCTGGGCTTCCCTCATGAGACTGCGGAAGCCATTCGCTCACTCGATGAACACTGGTGCGGCTTCGGCTATGCGAGAGGACTGAGCGGCACCGATATCCCACTCCTCGCACGCATCGCCAACCTCGCGCAAACGATCGAAGTGTTCCATGCGCACGGTGGACCCAAGGCAGCGTTGCGCGTCGCGCGCCAACGCCGAGATTCCTGGTTCGACCCCGCGCTCGTGAAACTGGTGCTCGGCTGGAAGAGTGACAGCGCGTGGTGGACGCTACTCAGTGGTGACGTCACCCAGGCGGTGCTCGCCGCCGAGCCGAAGGATCGCGTCATCAACGTGGACGCCGACGGACTTGATGCCGTCTGTCGCGCCTTCGCGGACATCATCGATGCCAAGAGCCCGTTCACCTATCGCCATTCCACCAGGGTCGCCGACGTCGCGCGCGAGGTGGCGCGGCATTGCGGCCTGGATGAGACCGAGCAGCGCCGCATCTACCGCGCGGGACTTCTGCACGACATCGGGAAGCTCGGGGTGTCCAACACCATCCTCGACAAGAATGGCCCCATGACACCCGAGGAGCGAACACAAATGGAACTGCACCCGCGTTTCACGCTCCAGATTCTCGAGCGCGTCACCGCGTTCCGACGCTTTGCATGGACCGCCTCGCTGCATCACGAGAAGCTCGACGGCAGCGGCTACCCCTTCGGCGCAAGCGCCCAGGCGATCGACCTGCCCGCGCGCATCCTCGTCGTGAGCGACATCTACGATGCACTTACGTCGGACCGCCCGTATCGGAAGGGGATGAGCGAAGAGCAGGCGAGCGCCATTCTCGAGCGTGAGCGTGGAACGAAGCTGTGTCCACACGCGCTCGACGCACTCTCGAAGGTGCGCGAGTCGGTCGTGGCAAAGGCGTGAGCCATTCGCAGCTGGCGGCCTGCAAACCTTTTTTCGGGAGCTGGTGTCCCAAGAGCTGAAGGCATCGCAACCGGACAAGGACCATGAAACAGCCCAAGCTGCTCCGCCACATCGCACTGTACGGCATCTCCCTGCCGACGTTTGCCGTCTCACCCGCCGTCGCCAAGGCGACGGTGTACATGCCGTCGCACATCGCCGCGCGAATGCTCGGTGGCCGTGCTCCGTTAGCCGACGCCGGAATGCCGAAAGGTGCGCAAATCGGAGATGGACCTGGTAAACCTTCGTCGGCAGGGCTTCGCTTGAAGATTTGACGCCCATCGTGGAAGTGGGTTGGTTCCGCTGCATGCGCATCTCATCTCTCGCCTACGCTTTCGTCGCCTTTGCGTCCGCCGCAGCCGCACAGCAGAGCGGTGCGCAGGCCGCACCCGCTGCCGCCACGACCATCATCATCGTCCGCCACGCGGAGAAGGCGGCCGCGCCGGCCGCTGATCCCCCGCTCACGCCACTCGGCGTAGCACGCGCGGAAACTCTCCGACAGCTCGTGAGGGACGCTGGCGTTCGGGCGGTGATCAGTACGCAATTCGTCCGCACGCGAACCACGGGCGCGCCCGCCGCCGCGGCACTCGGCATCACCCCAGAGGTGCTCGACGCCCGACTGACACCGGGCGCCACGCGCGACAGCATCCTCGCACGACACCGTGGCCAGACCGTGCTCCTCGTCGGTCACAGCAACACACTCCCCGCCCTGGTGGAAGCGTTCGGCGTGCCCAGGCCCGCCGATATCTGCGATGCGGGCTACGACAATGTCTTCGTCGTCACAGTGCCCTCTAGCGGAAGCGCCTCCGTGCTGCATTTGCACTTCGGTACTCCAACACCGTGCGGCGAAAGCGCGCCGATGATGAAGCCATAGACAAACACAGCCGAGCGAACTCCAGAACTCTTGTACCGAGTACCACAGCACCGTCGAGGCGGGTGAAGTCGCAGCGATCTGTTCCTCCCGACACACCTGCTCGATGCGATCGATCGCCACACCATGGCTCTCGGTCGCGCGAGCGCGGAGTGCGAGTGCAGAGACCGAACCACGCTGGCGCCACAGTTAACGCGCTCCCATCTTGACCCGCATGAGCGCTCCCGCTATTCTCGCGATCTTCTCGGCCGGACTGCTCGCCGGTGCGCTACTCGTGCTGGGCGTCATGCGGTTGCTCAGGCAGTCCGCCGGCGCCGACTCGGCAGCATCCGTCGGGCAGCTCGGCCAGTTGCTCGACCCACTTCGCATCGAACTGGAGCGCTATGATCAGCGGCTCACGAGCTTCGACCGCGAGCGCGCCATGCAGTTCGGCGCGCTGTCGGAGCAACTGCATATGGTCGCCGCAACGAACGAAGGCCTTCGCGATCAGACCCAGCAACTGTCCTCCGCCCTGCGTGCGCCGAGTACGGGGGGCCGCTGGGGAGAGCTGCAGCTGAGGCGCGTGGTGGAGCTGGCTGGGATGGAAGCGCACTGCGACTTCGAACCGCAGCTCACCCTCACCTACGAGCTCCCCGAAGGCGAAACGCGTCGACTTCGGCCTGATCTCGTCGTGCGTCTGCCCGGACAACGCGCCGTGATCATCGATGCCAAGGCGCCACTTGGTGACTATCTGGACGCCAGCACAACGACTGACGTACGCGATAGGGCGCGATTGCTGCGTGCTCACGCGGCGCGGCTGCGCTCGCATGTGGACGCGCTCGCGCGCAAAGCCTACTGGGAGCAGCTCGGCGCCGGAACGACGCCCGAATTCGTCGTGCTTTTCCTTCCGGGAGAGGCATTCTTCTCCGCCGCCCTCGAGCACGATCCCGCGCTCCTCGACGACAGCGCCGCACGCGGCGTCATACTCGCCACTCCAACAACGCTCATCGCGCTCCTGCGCGCCGTCGCGTTCGGCTGGCGTGAGGCGCGTATGGCTGACGGCGCGCGCGAGATCAGCACACTCGCCGCAACGCTGTATGAGCGTCTCTCCTCACTGGGCGAACATTTCACCGAGCTCGGCGGAGCGCTGAATCGCGCCGTCACGAGCTACAACAGGGCGGCGGGCTCGCTGGAATCACGCGTGTTCGTCACCGCGCGCCGGTTCCGCGACCTCGGCGTTGGATCAGACCGCGATGGCATCGCGGCCGTCGAGCCCGTGGAAACGCGCGCGCGCGCCTTGCAGGTACCCGAGCTCGCTCACGTTGGCACCACAGGAACGCGCGATGAGTAACGCGAAATCGACGGAGGGCAAACACACCTGGTCGGTGGATGCCATCGAAGCAGGGGTGGTGCGCGTAGAGGAAGATGGAGAGCGCATGCTCTCTGTTCCGTCCGGGCAATTTCCCGCCGGGCTGGCGGAAGGTCAGATTTTCCGGGTGACCCGCACGCTTGGACCGGATGGCGTGCCAGTCGTGCATACCATCTCGGTTGATGCCAAGGCGACAGCGGCAGCGCGCGATGCATCATTGAAGCAGACGGCACAGATGCAGGCGCAGTCCCGAAAGGGCGATCCCGGCGGCGACGTCAACCTCTGAAGCACCTTTGAATCATTCAGGCGTATCGGACACGATCCGCCGGTCACATCAGGTCAACCCAATTGGACCACATGAAAATTCGATTGCTGTCTGTAGCGTCATTCGCCGCAGTTGCCGGCTGCGCTGGCTCGAAGCCGGCACCGGAGCCTGCACCCGCGCCAGTACAGACTGCCGCACGCCCCACGAACGGCTTTCCCCAGGGCCTCCCCGGCGGCGCCCTGCAGGACACCGCCGGCCGAGCGCTCGGCGGGGCAGGCGGGCCGCCGTCGGCAGCGCCTCGTCCGTACAACCGTGTCATCACGAGCGAGGCAAAGACGCGCCGCGGCCTGTTCTCGACGCATCGCGTGGGTGATCGCCTCTACTTCGAGATTCCCGCGCGTGAGTTGAACAAGGACCAGCTCATCGTTGGACGCTATGCACGCGCGGCGGCCGCGGACCCGACGCTTCCGGGCGGTGGGTTTGGCAACTACGGCGGCGACCAGTTCGCCGAGTCGAGCGCGCGGTGGGAGCGCATGGGAAATCGCGTGATCCTGCGCGCGCCCGCGTACGCCATCACCGCCGATACGTCGCTTCCCGTCTACAAGGCGGTGGTCGCTTCGAACTACGCGCCGATCATCGCCGTGTTCAATGTGGACGCCTACGGGCCGGACAGCTCCGCCGTCATTGACGTGACGCGCCTGTTCACCACGGCCATCCCGGAGCTCACAGCCATCCGCGGCCAGGTCGATCCGAGCCGCTCGTTCATCGAGCGTGTGGTCGCGTTCCCCGAGAACGTGGAAGTCGAGGCAACGCAGACCGGTACCGCCGCGCCCGCGGGCGCCGCGGCGGCGGCTCCTGGTGCGCCCCGTCCGGCGACGTCCGTTCTTGCGCACTGGAGCATCATCCGGCTCCCGGAGCAGCCCATGCTGCCGCGCCGCTTCGACGAACGCGTTGGCTTCTTCTCCGAGCGCTACGTGGACTTCGGCGCCGACAGCCGCGCCGCGCGCCGGCAGTACATCACCAGGTACCGCCTGGAGTGCGCCGGACCGGCCGACGCGCAGGGGCTCTGCACACCGAAGAAGCCGATCGTCTACTACGTCGATCCGAATACCCCCGAGCAGTGGAAGCCCTGGGTTCGGAAGGCAATCAACGACTGGAAACCCGCCTTTGAGGCGGCTGGTTTCAGGGACGGCATCGTCGCAATGGACGCACCCTCGAACGATCCCGACTGGTCGCCCGAAGACATTCGCCACACGGTCATCCGCTGGCTCCCCAGCACGACAGAAAACGCCGTGGGCCCACACGTGAGCGATCCACGCACCGGCGAAATCCTCAACGGCTCCGCGCGCATTTTCCAGAACGTCATCAACCTGAATCGCGACTGGTACTTCACGCAGGCCTCGCAGCTCGACGCGCGTGCTCGTGTGTTCCCGTTTCCAGATTCGCTCACCGGACGGCTGCTCGAGTTCGTCGTGGCCCACGAGATCGGCCACACGATCGGCCTGCAACACGACCAGATCGGCAGTTCCACCTATCCCGCCGATTCCGTGCGCAGCGCTTCATGGGTGCACCGCATGGGCCATTCGCCAAGCATCATGGATTACTCGCGCTACAACTACGTGGCGCAGCCCGAGGACAACATCGCGATCGAGGACATCATCCCTCGCATCGGGCCGTATGACAAGTGGGCCATCGGGTGGGGCTATCGCCCCATCCCGAACGCCCGGACCTCCGACGAGGAGCGCGCGACACTCGAGAAATGGACGCGCGTGCAGGACACCGTGCCCTGGTACCGCTTCTCCGCCAACAATGATTTCGGCGGCTTCGGTACCACGAGCGAAGCGGTTGGCGACGCGGACCCCGTGAAGTCCACGGCGCTCGGATTCAAGAACCTGCATCGCGTCGTGAACTACGTGGCCACCACGGCGACTGAGCCCGGTGAGGACAATACTGACCTGAAGGAAGTGTACGACCGCACGGTGGGCCAGTGGGCGACGGAGGCGAACCATGTTGCCACCGTCGTCGGCGGCGGCACGGTGTGGTACAAGTCCGGTAGCCAGACCGGCCCCGTCTATCTTGCCATGTCGAAGGCGCGGCAGCAGGAAGCGGTTCGGTTCATCAATGACAACGTGTTCGAGACGCCCACCTGGCTGATCAAGCCGGAAATCGCAGGACGCTTCGAGGCGGGCGGCATGATCAATCGGATCAACAACGCGCAGGCGCGTGTGCTCGCGAACGTCCTCGACGACGGCAGGATGAATCGCCTGCTGGAGGGCGAGGCGCTCGCGACGAACAAGGCGACCGTGTATTCGCTGTCAGGCCTGCTCGACGACCTGCGTCGCGGTGTGTGGTCCGAGCTCTACGCTGGCCGGTCGATCGACGCGTTCCGCCGCGAACTCCAGAGCGACTACCTCACGCAGCTTGCCTCGAAGCTGAATCCCCCACCGGTCAACCCGGCTCTCGCGGCGCAGCTCCGGCAGTTCGGCATTGTCCGCATTCCGCTCAGTGACGACGCGAAGTCCCAGGTGCGCGGCTCGCTGGTCTCCCTGCGCAGTGACCTGCGCGCCCACACCGGCACCGGCGACCGCTCCACGCAGCTGCACATTGCCGGCGCAATCAAGCGCATCGACGATATCCTCGACCCCAAGAAATAACTCTCTCTCTTTTCTCTGTAAGCTGGCGGCTCGGGGGTGAAACCGGCCGCCAGCCAGGGTGCACGCTCGTGGACGCGAAGGGTCTTTCGGGGAAGGATGAATTTCGGGTAGCTTCCCAGCCCCACCCTCAATGCGAGTAGCCATGCGCCGTCTCCTGGCAGCATCGAACGTCCTGCTGTGTGTCGTTGCCCTTTCCGCCAACGCACAGAGCATCCAGCTGACCAACGATCCCGCGGTAAAGGCACCCGTCGCGGCGAAGCAGCCGAAGGTCACGGCGATCCATGGCTATACCAGAACGGACGACTACTTCTGGCTTCGCGACCGAAGTAATCCCGCGGTGAAGCAATACCTCGAGGCGGAGAACGCCTACACGGCGGCGGTGATGAAGCCCACCGAGGCGCTCCAGGCACATCTCTACGAAGAGATGGTCGGCCGGGTGAAGCAGAACGACGAGACCTATCCATATCGCCGAGGAAGCTGGTTGTATTGGTCGCGCACCTTCGAGGGCAAGCAGTATCCGAACCTCGTGCGCCGCCCCGCTTCCGGCGGAAACGAGCAGAGCTTGCTCGACGTCAACGCCATGGCGGCCGGCCACGGCTTCTACGCCCTCGGTACCACGGCCATGAGCGACGACGGGAATCTCGTCGCGTACACCGTCGACACCACCGGATATCGGCAGTACACGCTGTACGTGAAGGACATGCGCACCGGCGTCACGCTGGCCGACCGCGTGCCACGCGTGGGATCGGTCGTCTGGGCGCCGGATAACCACACGCTGTTCATCACCACCGAAGACTCGATCACGAAGCGCGGAGACAAATTCTGGCGCCACAAGGCCGGCACGGATTCGACGACCCTGCTCTACGACGAAAAGGACGAGGAGTTCGACGTCAGCGCCAACCGCTCGCGCGACCGCTCCATGATCTTCCTGGCGACGTCCGCCAAGACGAGCGGCGAGACACGCTATCTGCGAGCGGATCAGCCGAACGGCGCATTCACGCTCCTCATTCCACGCGCGAAGGACCACGAATACTCCGTCGACGCAGACGCCGGACGCTTCTACATCCGAACCAACAAGGGCGCAAGGAACTTCCGTGTGGTCTCGGCGCCATACGATCATCCCGACCAAGCACACTGGAAGTCGTTCATCGCTCCCAACCCGAAGGTGAAGATCGAGGACGTCGACTTCTTCGCGAAGTTCACCGTCGTCTCGGAGCGCGAGAACGGACTCACCTACCTGCGCGTGATCGACAAGGCGACCGGCGCATCGCATCGCATCGCCACGCCGGAGCCGGTGTACTCACTCTCCCTCGGCCCCAACTTCGAGTACGCCACCGACACGCTGCGCCTCTCCTACAACTCCCTCGTGACGCCGTCGAGCGCCTTCGCCTACGACGTGCGCTCGCGGACGCGCACGCTCCTGAAGCAGGCCGAGATTGCGAACTACGATCGCACGCAGTTCGAGTCACGACGCGTGTGGGTCACGGCACGGGATGGTGTGAAGGTTCCGGTGGCGATGGTGTATCGGAAGGGAACGCCCATGGACGGCAGCGCGCCGATGCTGCTGTACGCCTACGGCTCGTACGGCGCGTCGATCAATCCGAATTTCTCGAGCGAGCGGCTCAGCCTTCTCGACCGCGGCTTCATCTACGCGCTGGCGAGCATTCGCGGCGGTGGGGAGCTCGGCGAGCCGTGGCGCGAGGCCGGCCGCATGATGCAGAAGATGAACACGTTCACCGACTTCATCGACGTCGCGCAGTCGCTGGAGAAACAGCGCTACACGTCGGCGGACCGCATGATGATCCAGGGCGGATCTGCCGGCGGGCTGCTCATGGGCGCCGTCGTGAACATGCGTCCCGATCTGTTCAAGGCCGCGCTCGCGCAGGTGCCGTTCGTCGATGTCATGAATACCATGCTCGACCCAACGCTCCCGCTGACGACGGCCGAATACACGGAGTGGGGCAATCCCAACGAGAAGGCGGCCTACGATTACATGATGAAGTACTCGCCCTACGACAACGTGAAACGCCAGGCCTATCCGGCGATGCTCGTCGAGGTCTCGTACAACGACAGCCAGGTGCCGTACTGGGAGGGAACGAAGTTCGCCGCGAAAATTCAGGACATGAAGACCGACCGCCATCCGCTCCTCCTCAAGGTCAACCTCGGTGCAGGTCACGGAGGCGCTTCAGGACGCTATGATCGCTGGCACGAGATCGCGTTCGACTACGCCTTCATGGTGAGCCAGCTACCGCCGGGATCCGCGGTAATCCCATGAGATCCCTGCAACGGGTCGTTCTCGTTGCGCTGGTGAGTGCGCGCGCTGCTGTCGCCCAGTCGCCCGACCCACGCGTCGAGGCGCTCCTGCGGCGCATGACGCTCGAGGAAAAGGTGGGAGAGATGACGCAGCTCGACATCTCCGCCGTCACGCAGGTGACCGGCACGGCGACCCGCGCGCAGGTGCTCGACTCGGCGAAGCTCGAAGAGATCGTCGTCAAGCGAAACGTCGGCTCGCTGCTCAACGTCGCCGGCGTCGCGCTGACACCGAAGCAGTGGACGGACATCACCACGATGATCCAGCGTTTTGCGCAGCGACGTCGCGTGCCGGTGCCCGTGCTCTACGGCATCGACGCCGTGCACGGTCACCAGTACATGCTCGGCGCCACGATCTTCCCGCAGAACCTCGCCATGGCGGCGACATGGAATCCCATGCTCGTGCGCCGCGCCAACCAGATCACGGCGTACGAGACGCGCGCCAGCGGCATTCGATGGAATTTCTCCCCAGTGCTCGACCTGGCGAGGCAACCGCTATGGTCGCGCTTCTTCGAGACCTTCGGCGAGGATGTCTACCTCACCTCAGTACTCGGCCGCGAGGCCATCGAAGCCGAACAGGCGTCTCCGGTCGCGGCGGTGGATTCGCTGCTGGCGGGGCGGTCGATGTCGATGCTGTCTGCGCCCATCGCGCCCGCTGCCGGAGCGCGTGGCTTCACGTCCACCTACGTCGCCGCCACGGGCAAGCACTTCATCGGCTACAGCATGCCGCTCAGCGGCAGGGACCGCACATCGGCGTGGCTTCCGGAGCGACAGCTGCGGGAACTGTTCCTCCCACCCTTTCAAGCGGCCATCGATGCGGGCGTTCGCACGATCATGGCAAATTCCGGTGAGGTGAATGGCGTCCCGGTTCACTCGAGTCGCGAGCTGCTCACCGACCTGCTGCGGACGGAGCTCGGCTTTCGCGGCGTGGTCGTCTCCGATTGGGAGGACATCAACCGCCTCGTGACAGTCACGCACGTGGCGCGCACGCGGCGCGACGCCGTTCGCATGTCGATCAACGCCGGTATCGACATGAGCATGGTGCCCTACAACACGCTGTTCATCGACGACGTCCTCGATCTCGTCCACTCCGGCGACATCACCGAAGCGCGCATCGACGAATCCGTGCGCCGCATTCTCAAGCTCAAGGTGGATCTCGGACTCTTCGAAGCACCGGGACCGGACACCGCTCGGCTCGCGAATGCGGGCTCGTCACGGTTTGCGGCGGTGAGTCGCCGCGCAGCCGAAGAGGCCGTGACCCTCGTGAAGAACGATCGCGGCGTACTGCCCCTTGCCAGCGGCGTAAAGCTCCTCGTCACGGGGCCGGGTGCGACATCGCTCCCCGTGCAGCACGGCGGGTGGACATACACCTGGCAGGGAACTGACACCGCGATGTACCCCAAGTCGGTGCCGACCCTGTTGACCGCTCTGCGCACGCAGTTCGGTGCGGATCGTGTGACTTATGCCGAAGGCTCGTCGCTCACGAAGGTGACAGGCATTGCCGCCGCGGTGGCCGCCGCACGCGACGCCGACGTCATCATCGTGGCGCTCGGCGAGCCTCCAGTCGTTGAGAAGCCCGGTGACATCGACGACCTCGCGCTACCGGATGCGCAGCTGGCGCTTACGCGCGCCATGGAGGCGACGGGAAAGCCCGTGATCCTCACCGTGTTCGAATCGCGACCGCGCACCATCCGCACCGCCGTCGACAGCGCGCGCGGCATCGTGCTCGGCTACCTCACCGGGCCGTTCGGCGGCGAAGCGATAGCACGGGTACTTGCCGGTGACGTGAATCCGAGCGGACGCCTGCCGTTTTCGTATCCGAAGAATGCCGCCGCCATCGAGCACTACGATCGGACCGCGAGTGGTGAGCTCGGCATCTCCGGCCCAACTGGCGGTTACAACCCGGAATGGGAGTTCGGCTACGGTCTTTCCTACACCACCTTTGCGTACGACTCCGTTTCGGTGGCGAAGGGCACCCTCGGCGTTCGCGACACGGTGTCGGTTTCGGTCGCGGTGACGAACACCGGTAAACGCGCGGGCATGGAAGTGGTGCAGGTGTACTCACGACAGCTCTATGCGTCGGTCACACCGGCCATGCGGCGCCTGCGCGCATTCGAGAAGGTGCTGCTGGCGCCCGGTGAGCGTCGCATGGTGACCTTCAGGATTCCCGTGCAACGGCTGGGGTTCGTGGGACGCGACAACCGGTTCGTCGTGGAGACAGGTGACTTCGAGTTGATGGTCGGTGGGAAGATGGCGAAGCTGGTTATCGAGTGAGCGTTCGGCGAACACCGACGGAAATGGCAGCGATCAATCCGCGGGGATCGTGTCGCAATCCGCGGAGATCCGCGTTGGCAACGAACACCTGAGAACGGAATTCCCTCAACGACCGCATTCCGGCGACGTTGACCGCCGGTCACTCGGACCCGACGAGTTCTTCCTGCCGCGTTCGATCGCGACCGAATAACCGGAGTGTGGCGTACCCGGAGTCCGAAGCGTGATCGTGCCGTTCTGGTCGGTGCGATACCACGGAATGCCATGTCGCGCGTACATCGCCTTTGCCTGCGCGTGCATGTGTCCGTAATCGTTCACCGCCGCGAGCGACGCGACGAGAAGCGAAGGACGGAGCTGATCGAGGTAGAGGTCGGTCACGCCGTTGCAGCTTCCGTGATGATCTGCCTTCAGCACGTCGACTTTCATGCCGGGACTGCGACGATAGCCGCTGCTCGTGAACCACTGAATGGCGTCGGCCTCGGCGTCGCCCGCCATCCACATGGTGAAGGAAGCCGAATCGGGCCCCACCAGCTTCAGCGCTGGCGATCGATTGTTGGCCCCTCGGCCGTCGGGATCGGGGCGCATGATGTGCAGTTTCGCGCCGCCCTTGAGCGTGATGGTGCAGAGCGAAGTTCCGTTTGCGCACGGGTCGTCGGTGTCGCGATAGACGAGTCCGAGTGGAATGCGCGCCGCGATGGAATCGCGAAGCTTGCGAAGCGTGACGTTGGTGGACGGATCCTGGTTCTCCCAGAAGAATCGAACGGCGATGTGTCGACGAGAGGCGAATAGCTCTCGGAGTCCCTGATAGTGGTCGGCATGGGCATGCGTGAGCACGACGGCGTCGATCGTCGTGCCGTTCAGCGCCAACATGTCGAGATATTTGCCGAGTGCGGCGGTGGTGGGTCCGTCGTCGATGAGAACGGTGGATCCGCCGTTCTGGATCAGGATGGCATCGCCTTGGCCGACATCGAGGACGCTTACCACGAGCTCACTCGGAATCCGCGATGGGACGTCTTGCCGCGAGGCAGGGACGGGAACTGTGGTCTGGCCTTGAGTCTGGGACTGCGCTTGGCCAGGCGACTGGGCCTGAGTCTGTGCCCGCGCCTGAACCTGGGATTGGGATTGATCCTGGTTACGCATTGCATCAGTTAGCAGCGAGCGTGCGTCGTGCTCGATGGCGCGCCCGCGCGGCGCCGCGTCCCACGCCACCGAATCCATGGTCACTCCTGACGGATTGGCGAGCGTGAGCCAATCCCTCGCGTTGGCAAGCACAATCCCCGAATACACGAGATCGACGTGGACACCTCCGTTGATGGCCGCATCACCGGCGCGTCCGACCACCACCGTTCCGCCCGGCGGCACCAGGAGCGAAGCCGGGAAGACGAACCCCGGATCGCGAGCGGATCGCAACTGCCAGCCCCGGAGGTCGGCCGCCGCGGAGCCGTGGTTGGCAATCTCGATCCACTCGCCCAGCTCGTCGCTCACGAGTGCTGGATCGACCATCACGCGCGAAATGACGACAGCGTGTGGCTGCTGACGCAGCGTCCAGCGCTCGATCGCGTTGTCCGAAGCGCGAGCGTCTGCACACCCGGCGCCAGCAAGGGCGCAACCGAGCACGACCAGCCGAAGTAGTGGGGATTTCTGCACGCAAGCAGTAGTGCTCGCCGACGGGAGCCGGCGCAAGCGCGCGCCGTGGAATGGTACGGCGTGTCACGCACGCACCAGCAGTTTTTCGATTGGAGACGCAATGCGATGATGTCGTTCAGTCCGGCGTTGAGCGTATCATCGATCTCAATCAACGTCGTGGATCCGTAACGCCCTTGTTGACTAACTTGACCAACACCACTAGACTCATGAGCATTCCCCACCGGAGTTACACGATGGCCAAGTCCGTCAACATCTACGAAGCGAAAACGCGCCTGTCGGAGCTCGTGGACCGGGCATCCGCGGGCGAAGAAATCGTGATCGCCAAGTCTGGCGTCCCCACGGCGCGTCTCGTTCCGCTGCGCACCGTGCACGAGCACCGGGCGCCGGGCGGTTGGGCGGGTGCCGTCACCATAGCGGACGATTTTGACGCACCGCTCTCCGGCGACATCCTGGACGCCTTCCAAGGCGGCGGCGAATGACGCCGGTGCGGCGCCGGGCAAGGAAGTCTTTTCCTGCAGCGGCGTCGCACCTGGAGCTGGAACCGCGGCGTATCCTTCTGGACACGCACGTGTGGCTGTGGTGGCAGACCGACGACCCCCGACTGGGACCAATGACGCGCAGGCTCGTCCAGCGTGCTTCCGAGGTGCGGTTCAGCGCCGCATCCGCCTGGGAGATGGCGATCAAGGTCTCCATCGGCAAGTTGACACTTCCCACGGTCGCCGACGTTGCCGCTGAGCTCGTGCGGTGCGGCTTTCTCGCGCTTTCGGTTGAGCTCGCGCATGCGGAACAGATGCGAGCCCTGCCTCCACTCCACGCCGATCCGTTCGACCGGCTGCTCGTCGCGCAGGCGCGCGTGGAAGGACTCACCCTCGTGACGGCGGACCGCCAACTTTCCGTCTATGGGGTAACGGTGATCGACGCGCTGCTCTAGAGTACAGGGATACCAACATCGCGCGGTGCCATCACGCCACACTTCACGAGTCTGAGTTGCCTGCTTCTTGCTGATGTTTTCTAACGGACAGGCGCCGAATCGCGGCCCTGCTCGCGGGTGCATTCAGGCTGGTCGAGATCAACCTGGAACGGCATCGGAATACAGGACCACGCGCAGAGAATCGTAGTGAGCTTTCACCCCAATGAAGTGCGCCGGCGCAGCGGCGTCGCCATGCTGCTGATCAGCGGCGTCCTGGTGTTCCTGCTGGGCGGATTTTTCCGCAGCCAGGTGGTGCAGCACGAGAAGTATGCGCTGCAGTCCGAGACCAACCGGATGCGCCTGATTCCGCTGCCCGCACCCCGCGGCGTGATCTACGACCGCAATGGCAAGATCATCGCGGACAACGTCGTCGGCTATTCGGTCTCCGTCCTGGCCCTCCGGGAAGACTCGCTCCGCGCCATACTCGCGCACCTTGGCGAGGTCATCACCATCACCCCACGACAGGTCGACCAGGCGGTGCGCCGCCTCCGCCGCGCGCCCAGCCGCCCCACCGTCATCATCACGGACGCGGGGTTCGACGTCGTGAGCGTGCTCGAGGAGCACCGGACCGCATTCCCGGGACTCATCATCCAGAGCTCGCCGCGCCGGTTCTATCCCGACGGCGCCGTCGTCTCCTCATTCGTCGGCTATACGGGCGAGGTGACCGAGGCAGACCTCGCGCGCGAGAAAGACACGCTCGACTACAAGGAAGGGCAGCAGATCGGCAAGCAAGGCCTGGAGAAACAGTACGAGGCGGTGCTTCGCGGTACCGAGGGCAGCCAGTTCGTCGAGGTCGATGCCCGCGGGCGCGTCGTGCATCAGGAAGTCGCCCGGGCCGACCTCGCACCGGTGGCCGCCAAGCCGCTCTACACCAACATCGACATGGACCTCCAGCGCGTCGCCGCTGGCTTGTTCGGCGACACGCTGCAGGGTGGCATCGTGGCGCTCGACCCCAAAACCGGCGCCGTGCTCGCCCTGGTCAGCGCGCCGGGCTGGGACGGCAACCGCTTCATCGGCGGTATTCCCGCGCAGTACTGGGACTCGCTGCGCACAGACCCCAGGAAGCCGCTCTACAACAAGGCGTTACAGGGCGAGTATCCCCCCGGGTCGACGTTCAAGATCGCGACCGCGATCACGGCACTCGAGGGCAACCTGGTGCAGATGAACGAGCACATGCCCATAACGTGCAACGGCGGTCTCCAGTACGGCTCGCGCTACTTCCACTGCGACGGCAAGCACGGCAGCCTCTCACTTGCCGAGGCGATCGCGAAGTCGTGCAACACGTACTTCTACCAGCTGGGACTCAAGATTGGCCTGACCAAACTGCTCGCCGGCGGCGTGAACCTCGGCTTCAAGGAGCGCACGGGAATCGACCTGCCCGAGGAGCGCAGGCCAATCTGGCCCGCGACGTCGGAGTACCTCGACCGACTCTACGGCAAGAGCGGGTGGACCAACTCCGTGGTGCTCAACCTCGCTATCGGCCAGGGCGAGAACGCACAGACGGTGCTCAACATGGCGCAGTTCTACACCGCCCTCGCGACCGATGGTACGGAGTCGCGGCCAGAGGTGGTCAAGCAGGCCCCGGTCCGCACGCGGATCTTCAAGCTCTCCGACGATCAGTTCTCGAAGCTGCGCGCGGCGCTGGCGAACGTCGTCGAAACCGGCACCGCGCAGCGCGCCAAGATCGAGGGGGTCGTGCTGGCAGGAAAAACCGGCACGGCGCAAAGCCGGAAGTACGGCGCCAACGGCAAGGAGCTCAACTTCTCCTGGTTCGTGGGATTCGCCCCCGCGGACGACCCCAAGATCGTCGTGGCGATGATGCTCGAATACGTGCCCTTCCAGGGCGCCACGACGGCAACGCTCGTCTCCAAGGTCATCGAAGCGTACCTGCACGTGAAGCCGAAGGTCGACATCGTTCCGTACTGACCGATCTTCTGGGCGCAGTGTCTGGGCCGGATCCTCACGTGGGCGAACTGCCTCGGGCCGGCTCCTCAGACATTGGGGCTACGCGGATGACGCGAATTGAGCGGATCCCTGAGGATTGCTCCGTGACCACGCTCGGTGGATCGCACCGTGCGCAGGTTTTTGACGATGCGGAATCCGCCCTTGTTCATGGCATCCACGTGGCGTCCCGGAGCCAGCTGTCGTGAACCTGGGAGTGCGCGCCGACATTTGACGACCAGCGCTCCCCATGGCGGCGAAGTCGAGCGCCGGCGGCGAACCTATCAGAGCGAGGCGGGAGAATCCTGGGCGCCGCTGCAGTCCGGAGGAGGAACGCGTATGTTGACGACCTCCCTCACCCACTCGCCATGCGCCTCCCCGTCCTCCCCGCTCTCGCGTTCCTCGCTGCGATAGCTGCGCCACGCGGCCTCGCCGCACAGGCTGGCACACCGGACAAGCCCGCCGACCCATACATCTGGTTGGAGGACGCCCACGGCGAAAAGCCGATGGCATGGGTACGCGCCGAGAACGCGAAGACGGTGAACGTGCTGGAGCGCGATCCTCGCTACGCCGGCAACTACCGCGAAGCGCTGCGCATCGGTGAGGCGAAGGATCGCATTCCGTACGTCAGCTTCCTCGGCGGAGCGCTGTACAACTTCTGGCAGGACTCAGCGCACGTGCGCGGCATCTGGCGCCGCACCACGCTCGAGAGCTACCGCACGGAGTCGCCCGCCTGGACCACCGTGCTCGACCTCGACGCGCTCGCGAAAACGGAAAAAGCCAACTGGGTATGGCATGGCGCCAACTGCGCGCGGCCGGCCGAGCGACGCTGCATGCTCAACCTGTCCGACGGCGGTGAAGACGCGGGCACCTTCCGCGAGTTCGACCTGCGCACGGGCACGTTCGTGCCGAACGGCTTCGTCATGCCAAAGGGGAAGCAACGTCTCGCATGGATGGGTGAGGACACGCTCGTCGTGTCGCGCGAATGGAACGCGGGCGAGCTCACCACCTCAGGCTATCCCTTCATCGTGAAGCGCATCGCGCGCGGCCAGCCGCTCTCCGCTGCCGTCGAATTGTTTCGCGGCACAGCGCAGGACGGCGGCTACGGCGTGAGCCCGTTCACCGTCGTGGACGGCGCGGGCCATCGCACCAGCTTCATCAACCGCCCCACCAGCACCTTCGAGTACGAGCACTACATCATTCGTCCCGGTGACGTGGCGCGACTGAGCATCCCGCTCAAGGCAACCGTGGCCGACTTCCTCGACAACCAGGTGATCGTCCAGCTGTCGGAGCCGTGGACGTTTGGCAGCACGACCATTCGCGGTGGCGCCATCGCATCGTTCGACGCGAGCGCCGCCATGCGCGACCCCGCCCACCTCCGGCCCACCGCCATCTTCGAGCCGGGCCCTCGCGAGTCCGTTTCGGGCGTGTCCGCCACGCGCGGCCGGCTGCTCGCCAGCATCTACCACAACGTCACGGGCCAGGTGTTCGTCTTCACGCATGCGTCGTCCGGCGCATGGACGCACACGACGCTGGCCCTTCCCGCCAACATCTCCACGAACGTGGGCAGCACCGACAACAGCAGCGACCGCGCCTTCGTCAACGTGGATGGCTTCCTTACACCGAGCAGCGTGTGGATCGCCGATGCGAAACGCGCGTCGGCGGTGCAGGTGAAGACGCTCGCTCCGCGGTTCGACGCCACGAAGAGCGTGGTGGAGCAATTCGAGGCCACATCCACCGACGGCACGAAGGTGCCGTATTTCGTTGTGCATCCGAAGGGCATGGCGCTGAATGGCGCCAACCCCACCATCCTCTACGCCTACGGCGGCTTCGAGGTCTCGCTCACCCCGTCGTATTCGGCCACCGTGGGCAAGCTGTGGCTCGAGCACGGTGGGGTCTACGTGCTCGCGAACATCCGCGGCGGCGGTGAATTCGGTCCCGCATGGCACGAGGCCGGCCTCAAGACGAAGCGCCAGGTGATCTACGACGACTTCGCCTCGGTGGCGAAGGACCTCATCGCGCGCGGGATCACGAGCTCGCGCCGGCTCGGCATCGAGGGCGGTTCCAATGGCGGGCTGCTCATGGGCGTCGAGATGACGCAGCACCCCGATCTCTGGCACGCCGTGGACATCCAGGTGCCGCTGCTCGACATGCTGCGCTTCGAACAGATCGCCGCCGGCACGTCGTGGGTGGGCGAGTACGGCAGCGTGTCGAAGCCGGACGAGCGCGCGTTCCTCGCCTCGATCTCACCCCTCAACAACCTGAAGCCGGGCGTGCAGTATCCGGAGGCGCTCATCTGGACCACCACGAAGGACGATCGCGTTGGCCCGCAGCACGCGCGCAAGTTCGCGGCAAAGTTGACGGACCTGCACCAGCCGTACCTGTTCTACGAGGTGATCGAAGGCGGGCACGGTGCCGGCGCCAACATCGAGCAACGGGCCCACACCACCGCGCTCGAGTATACGTACTTCACGCGCAAGCTCATGGACGACGCATCGACGAAGCTCGTGCCGTAGGCCATCCCCAACACCGCCTCCCATGCAATCACGCCGCACGTTCGTGCACTCCGTACTCGGCGCAGGCTTCGCCGCCCCGATGATGCGCGGTGATGCCTTTCGGCATCTCATCCGCGCGACCGCGGTGGGCGGGACGTCGGCGCCCGTCGCGCTGGCGGAAGATGAGGACTACTGGGGCGAGATCCAGCGCGCGTTCGACCTCGACCGCACGATGATC
Source organism: Gemmatimonadota bacterium (assembly GCA_030852985.1). Classification (GTDB taxonomy): domain Bacteria; phylum Gemmatimonadota; class Gemmatimonadetes; order Gemmatimonadales; family Gemmatimonadaceae; genus AG11. The sequence goes on from JALYVY010000008.1 coordinate 18,434, forward strand.
AACCTGAACAACGGCGGTTGTAGCCCCACGCCGACGCACGTCCTCGAGCAGATGATCCGCGACCTGCGGTTCACCAACGAGCTTCCGACGGAGCACATGTGGCGCGTGCTCGAGCCGCGCATCGAGTCGGTACGGCGCGATCTCGCGAAGGACTTCGGCTGCGATCCGGCGGAGATGGCGATCACGCGCAATGCGTCAGAGGCCAATGAGACGATGATCTTCGGCATCGACCTCAAGGCCGGTGACGAAGCGATCATGACGACGCAGAATTATCCGCGCATGCAGAACGCCTGGCGCCAGCGTGAGCGGCGCGATGGCATCGTGCTCAAGCGCCTGAAGATCGAGACGCCCGTGAAGAACACGGCGTCGTACGTCGACCAGATTGCGGCCGCGATCACGCCGCGCACGAAAGTCATCGAGGTGATGCACATCAGCTTCCAGACCGGTTACATCGCACCGGTCCGGGAGATCGTGAACCTCGCGAAACCCAATGGCATCCAGGTGTTCGTCGACGGCGCGCACGCCTTCGCCCACTTCCCGTTCACGCGCGACGAACTTGGCGTCGACTACTACGGCACCAGCCTGCACAAGTGGATGCACGCACCCATTGGCACCGGCTTTCTCTACGTGCGGAAGGAGAAGATCAAGTCGCTCTGGCCACTCATGGCTGGCGGTGTCGAGCAGGAAGGCGACATCCACAAGTACGAGGAGATCGGCACACATCCGGCAGCGAACCACAATGCGGTCTCCGTGGCCATCGCCTTCAACCGCGGCATCGGGCCCGAAAGAAAGATTGCGCGACTCCGCTACCTGCGCGACCGCTGGGCGAAACAGCTGCTCGCCGCCAGCGATCGCGTAAAGATGATCACCGAGATCGGCGCCACGAAATCAGGCGCCATCGGCGTCGTCGCGATCGACGGCATGGACCTCGGCAAGCTGGGCGGATGGCTCCTCAGCCAGCATCGCATCGTGACCACACCCATGGTGACCGACGAGTTTCACGGCATCCGCATTACGCCGAGCATTTACACGACGGTCGATGAGGTGGACCTGTTTGCCGATCGGGTAATCAAGGCGATCCGGCAGGGCCTGGCGTAGTGCGCGCACGCCACATGCTCGTCGCGGCGCTGCTGGCCAGCACCGTCATCGCCTGGAGTTCTGCCGCGCAATCGGTGGATGCGCGCGTCGACTCCGTCATGCGACTCATGTCGCTCGAGGAGAAGATCGGCGAGATGACGCAGGTCGACCTCTCGGTGGTCGCGGCGGTGAAGGGCTCGGCGACCCGCCCGCTGCAGCTCGACTCCGCGAAGCTCGAGGAGATCATCGTCCGTCGGCACGTGGGGTCATTGCTCAACGTCGCCAGCGTCGCACTCACGCCGCAACAATGGATCGACGTCACGACGACGATCCAGCGATTCGCCGCGCGGCGCCGGAATCCGGTGCCCGTGCTCTATGCAATCGACGCCGTGCATGGATTCGACTACATGGTTGGCGGCACCATCTTTCCGCACAACCTCGCCATGGCCGCCACCTGGAACCCGATGGTCGTTCGGCGCGAGCACCAGATCACGGCGTACGAAACGCGGTCGGCGGGCGTGGCGTGGAACTTCGCGCCCGTGCTTGACCTCGGTCGACAGCCACTGTGGTCGCGTTTCTTCGAGACCTTCGGTGAGGATCCCTATCTCACTTCCGTCCTCGGCGTTGCTGCCGTGGAAGGAGAACAGGATGCGCCACTCGCCGCCATCGACTCCCTGATGATCGGCGCTCGCATGCGCATGCTCGGCCCGCCCGCGCCGCGCCGCGTGGGGCCGCGACCAGAAGGCGCGGTTTACATCGCCGCCACGGGGAAGAGCTTCATCGGCTACGGCGATCCGCTGAGCGGGCGCGATCGCACGTCGGCGTGGCTGCCCGACCGCCAACTGCGCGAGCTGTTCCTGCCGCCGTTTCACGCTGCAATCGATGCCGGCATGCGCACGATCATGGTGAACACTGGCGAGATCAACGACATCCCGGTGCACTCGAGCCACGAGATCCTCACTGACCTGCTGCGCGGCGAACTGGGCTTTCGCGGTGTCATTGTCTCGGATTGGGAGGATGTGGGGCGACTCCAGACCGTGACGCATGTCGCGCGCACGCGTCGCGACGCCGTGCGCCAGGCGATCAACGCGGGCGTCGACGTCAACATGGTGCCTTACGACACCGACTTCATCGATGACCTCGTGGCGTTGGTGCGTTCGGGCGATATCACGGAAGCACGCATTGACGAATCGGTGCGTCGCATCCTGCGGCTCAAGTTCGACCTTGGCCTCTTCGAATCGCCGGGACCTGCGCCACTGCGGCTCGCGCATGCAGGCAGCGCCACGTTTCAGGCGGTGAGCCAGCGCGCGGCGGAAGAGGCGATCACGCTCGTGAAGAACGAACGCGCATTGCTGCCGTTAGCGAAGGGGACGAGGATTCTCGTCACCGGACCCGGCGCGATGTCGCTACCGGCGCAGCACGGCCCGTGGACCTACACATGGCAGGGAACGGACACCGCCATGTACCCACAATCCATTCCGACGCTGCTCGACGGACTACGCACCCAATTCGGCAGGGACCACGTTTCCTATACGCCGGGGGCGACGCTGACTGAGGAGTCGGACATTACTGAAGCCGTCGAAGCCGCGCGTGATGCCGATGTCGTCGTGCTCGCACTCGCCGAGCCGCCGGTGGTCGAGAAGCCTGGCGACATCGATGACCTCGCGCTGCCCGACGCGCAGCTCAGGCTGGCCGAGGCCATCGAGGCTACGGGGAAGCCGGTCATCATCACGCTATTCGAGTCGCGACCGCGAACCATTCGTCGCATCGTCGACGGCGCGCGCGCGGTCGTGCTCGGATACTACACGGGACCCCATGGTGGCGACGCCGTGGCGCGCGTTCTCTCCGGCACGGTGAATCCGAGCGGGCGATTGCCGTTCACCTATCCGCGCAACGCCGCGTCCGTGGTCCACTACGATCGCTCGGTGAGCGACGAGGTCGGCGTGTCCGGGCCGACGGGCGGATACAATCCGGAGTGGGAGTTCGGCTTCGGTCTCTCATACACGACATTCTCGTACGCGCCACCCGTGCTCGCGAAACGCAGGCTGGGCCTGCTCGATACACTCATTGTCGCCGTCGAGGTCGCAAACACCGGACGCCGTGTCGGCATGGAGGTGGTGCAGCTTTATACGCGGCAACTCGTCGCGTCGGTCACACCCGCCATGCGAAAGTTGCGCGCTTTCGAGAAGATCGAGCTTACCCCGGGTGAACGACGAATCGTGACGCTTCGCGTGCCCGTTGCGGAGCTCGGCTTCGTCGGGCGCGACAATCGCCGTGTCGTCGAGCCCGGGGACTTCGAGCTGCAGATTGGTGGATTCAGCAAGGATTTCATTGTCGAGCGATCGCACTGAGCATCCACCACCAGATCGCCACTGGGCCAACAGCCCCGCCAGGCTGCGCGTTGGGCGGCGGCGTGGTATGTGCTATTCACGAGGTCCATACCCATCGGACCAGGCGGTACGCGGTCCTCAGCAGCGATCGTTAGAGGGCACGCAGTGATCGAGCAGCAATCGCAGTCTCTCCATGTGTCCTCCTCCCCCGAAATTGAAGCAGTCCTCCGCGATGCCGACCGGCTGGCGGCGGTCCGCGCCACCGGACTACTCGACAGCGAGATCGAGGCAGCGTTCGATCGCCTGACGCAACTCGCGGTCGAGCTCGTAGGCGTAGCCGCATCCTTCATTTCCCTGGTCGACGAGAGTCGCGACTTCTACAAATCCGCGTGCGGATTTGGAGAGCCACTCGCCACGGCACGTCATCTCGAAGGGCCGACGTTCTGTCACTACACCGTTGCCCTCGCCGAGCCGCTCGTCATTCCAGACACGCGTGCCGATGAACGTTACCGTCATCTTCCCACGGTGGAGTCGCTCGGCGTAGCGGCATACGTCGGCATTCCGCTGCTATTCAACGGACAGGTGATCGGCGCTTTCTGCGCCATCGACACCAAACCGCGCGACTGGTCGGCACGGGATGTCCACGTGTTGACGGAGCTCGCACAGCTGACGTTGAGCGAGATCGAGCTGCGCGCCGCCAATCGCAGGCACGAAGCATCGCTGGGCAAACTGACCGAGGCCTACGGTACCCTCGAGCTGCAGCGGATGCAGCTCGAGCTCGCGAACAGCCAGCTCGAGAGTCAGCAAGTCGAGCTCGAGTTGGCGAACCAGCAGCTCATGGACACCGGCAGCGAGCTCGAGATGCAAGCGGAGGAGCTCGCGGAACAGAGCGAGCAATCACGGGCGGAACACGCGCGTCTCGATACCATCCTCTCGTCGATCTCCGACGCATTCTTCGCGCTCGACGAGCAGTGGCGCTTCACGTATGTGAACAATCGCGCAGAACAGGTGCTCCTCCGGCCGCGCGGGGAGTTGCTCGGTCGCAGTATCTGGGAAGAATTCGCGCCGGCAGTGGGGTCCAATTTCGACATCCAGTACCGCCGCGCCGTGGAAACCGCAAACGCGGTCGTCTTCGAGGAGTTCTATGCACCGCTCGAGACCTGGTTCGAGGTGCGCGCCTATCCCGGTCCGGACGGGCTGGCGGTCTACTTCCAGGATGTGAACCTGCGGCATGCCGCGGACGCGGAGCGTGCTGCGAGCCTCCGGCGCGCTGTTGCGGCCGAGAATACGGCGATCATGGCGAATGCGGCAAAGAGTGAATTTCTCGCGACCATGAGTCACGAGCTTCGTACGCCGCTCAATGCCATTCTCGGCTACACCAACCTCATGGAGCTGGAGATCAGCGGTCGCATCACCCCCGACCAGCGGCAGCATCTCGGGAGACTCCGTGCCAGCGGAGAACATCTGCTCGCCCTCGTGAACGATGTGCTCGACCTCTCGAAGCTCGAGGCCGGCGAAATGGTCCTCGACTCCGATGTCGCGAATGCAGGCGACGCCATCTCGGCTACGCTCACCCTGGCGAGCAACGCGGCGGAGGCGCGCGACATCCAGCTCATCCGTGCGTCTTCGGGAGGTGCCGAGCCGACCTACGTCGGCGACGAAATGCGCGTCCGCCAGATCCTGATTAATCTCGTGACGAACGCCGTGAAGTTCACGCAGCCCGGCGGACAGGTGTCAATTTCCTGCGCCGTGCGCGCCGTTGATGATGGTGTCGATCTCACCGGCGATGGGCCGTGGTGCGCGATCGAGGTCGTGGATACCGGAATCGGTATTGCCCCCGAGCATCAGGCGGCCGTCTTTCAGCCGTTCAAGCAGGTCGTCGGAGGCCACACGCGCCAGCAGGGCGGTACGGGGCTCGGCCTCGCGATCAGCCGCCGCCTTGCCCGCCAAATGGGCGGCGATGTGGTGCTTGTCAGCAACGTCGGATCTGGTTCCACCTTTACACTCTGGCTCCCGTCCGCTGGTCTCCGCGGCGGTGTCGAGGAAACCGGTTCGCAGCGCAGCGCGCGCGCGCGCCGGCACGCACCCGACCATCGCGTGCGAGGCCTGTCCGAAATCGGCAAGGGCCTCCGCAACGACGTCGAACACATTCTCGATGCGATCGTCACGCGCATGCGCGCCGCTCCGGCCTTCACTCGGACGGCGGGGCTCACTCAGGCGTTGCTCGAGGACCACACGCTCTCGTTCCTCACCAACGCGATCCAGTCCCTGACCATCGTGGATCAGACGGGAAGCTTCGATACCGATCTGATGAACGACGGCGCGAAAATCCAGGTGTACGTCGCGAAGATGCATGGCGCACAACGCCGTCGCATGGGGTGGACGGAGGAGATGCTTGCTGAGGAGTATCGTTACATCGACGCGGAGCTCGCCAGCAGGGTGCGGCACATGGACGTGCTCGGGAGCGAAGAAACCACGCTCGCCATCGGTATTCTCGCACGACTCGTCGAGGCGGCCGCGGCCGCCAGCGTGAGCGGTTTTCGCGAGGCCACGAGCGCTGGCTGAGCTAGCGATTCACCTTCGCCCACGAGTCGCGCAGCGTGACGGTGCGGTTGAACACAGGGCGTGAGTCGCTCGAATCGCGGTCCTTCACGAAATAACCCGTGCGCTCGAACTGGTAGCGCGAGCCAACGGCATCCGTGAGCACACTCGGCTCTACTTTCGCATTGGCAATCACGACAAGCGAGCCCGGATTGAGCAGCGACGTAAAGTCCGCGTCGCCCGCGTCGGGGTCGGCGACTGTGAACAGCTTGTCGTACAGCCGCACCTCGCAATCCACGCCCCCCACCGCCGACACCCAATGGATGGTGCCCTGCACACGGCGACCGTCAGGCGCGTCGCCGCCGCGCGTGGCCGGATCGTACGTGCAGTGCACCTCGACCACTTCGCCAGCGTCATTCTTCACGACACTCTGGCAGGTGATCAGGTACCCGTAGCGAAGCCGCACTTCGCGCCCCGGTGCGAGGCGAAAGAACTTCTTCGGCGGCTCCTCCATGAAATCGTCGCGCTCCATCCATACCTCACCGGAGAAGGGCACGTCGCGCGATCCTTCGAGCGGAACGTCGTGCGGATACGAGGGCGCGTCGAGCGTCTCGACCTGACCTTCCGGGTAGTTCGTCAGCACGACCTTGAGCGGATTCAAGACCGCCATTACGCGAGGAACGCGCATGTTGAGGTCTTCGCGCACCGCGTGCTCGAACGTCGCCAGCTCCACGCGCGCCGGCTTTCGCGCGACACCGATGGTGTCCGCAAAGTGGCGAATCGCTTCCGGAGTCACTCCGCGACGCCTCAGCCCCGCGATGGTCGGCATGCGCGGATCGTCCCAGCCGGAGACGAATCCCTCATTCACCAGGCGCAGGAGCTTCCGCTTGCTGAGCACCGTGTAGTCGATCTCGAGCCGAGCGAACTCGATCTGTGTCGGCGGATTCTCGAAGCCCGCCTCGCGCACGAGCCAGTCGTATACGTCGCGGCTGTCCTTGAACTCGAGCGTGCAGAGCGATCGCGTAATCCCTTCGATCGCATCCGACAACCCATGCGCAAAATCATAGAGGGGGTAGATGCACCACTCGTCGCCGCGCCGGTAATGATGCGCGTGGCGAATGCGGAGCAGCAGCGGATCGCGCATGATCATGTTTGGATGCGCCATGTCGATCTTCGCGCGCAGCACATGCGCGCCGTCCGCGAACTCCCCCGCCTTCATCCGGCGCAGGAGGTCGAGATTCTCGTCGACCGACCGCTCGCGATGCGGACTGTTCGTGCCCGCTGCGATTACGGACCCACGCCCCTCGCGAATCTCTTCCTCATTCTGCGAATCGACATACGCCTTGCCCGACATGACGAGCGCCTCGGCGATTTCGTAAAGCTGCTCGAAATAGTCGCTCGCATACCGCTCCTCATTCCACTCGAATCCAAGCCACCGCACGTCGTCCTTGATGGCCTGGACATACTTGATGTCCTCCGTGGCCGGATTGGTGTCGTCGAACCGCAGGTTGACGCGTCCGTCGAAGTCGCGGGCGAGGCCGAAATTGAGGCAGATGGACTTCGCGTGCCCAATGTGGAGGAAGCCATTCGGCTCCGGCGGAAACCGCGTCGCCACCCGACGGCCAAACCGGTTCGTCTCCACATCCTCGGCGACGAGATCACGAATGAAGTTGTTGCGAGGGACTGTTGAATCGGTCACGGGTGCTCGACTGTGGCGACGAATGACTGCGTTGGAAGGAAAAGCAGAAGCGGTGTTTGTGGGCAACGCGGATCACCGCAGATTCCACGGATCTCAGCTGATCCTTTAGAAAGAGATCCGCGGCGATCCGCCATCAGCGGAGATCCGCGTTACCCACGAACACCGCTTTTGTCTTACGAAAGACTCACGACTTCTTCACGAGACTCTGCGCCGCCTCGACCACCTTCTCCACCGTTATTCCCAACTCGGTGTAGATCGTCTCGAACGGCGCACTCGCACCATACCGATCGATCCCGATCACGATGCCGTTCGACCCCACCCACCGATACCAGCACATCGACGCCGCCGCCTCGATCGACACGCGCGGCACGTTAGGCGGAAGGACACTGTCACGGTACGCGGAAGATTGGAGCCCGAAGAGCTCGTGGCTCGGAATGCTCACCACGCGCGCCTTTACGCCGGCAGCCGCAAGCTTCTCTCGCGCCGAGATGATCAGCCCCACTTCCGACCCACTCGACATCAACACCACGTCCGGCTTTCCACCCTCCGCGTCGGCGAGCACATAGCCGCCCTTCGCCACACCATCCGCCGACGCGAACTTCGTGCGGTCGATGTAACCGAGCTTCTGTCGCGTCAGCACCAGGCATACCGGGCCATGCTTGTGCGTCACCGCCACCTTCCACGCCGCAGCAGTCTCTGTCGCGTCCGCCGGCCGAATGAGCGTGAGCTCCGGAATCGCCCGCAACGCCGACAACTGCTCCACCGGCTGGTGCGTCGGGCCATCCTCGCCGAGCCCGATGGAGTCGTGCGTGTAGATGAAGATCACGTGCTGCTTCATGAGGCACGCAAGACGAATCGGCGGACGCATGTAGTCCGAGAAGATCAGGAACGTCCCGCCGAACGGCACGATGCCGCCGTGCAGCGCCATGCCGTTCATGATCGCGCCCATGCCGTGCTCGCGGATGCCGAAGTGCATATACCGCTTGTCGTAGTCGCCAGGCGCGAAGTTCTTCCACGTCTTCACCGCCGTACCGTTTGACGGCGTAAGGTCCGCCGAGCCGCCCATGAGCTCAGGCATTACGCCCACCAGGCCGTTCAGCACCGTATTCGAGGCCGCACGACTCGCGACCGATCCATTCGCCTCGGTAAAGTCAGGAATCGCCTTCTCCCACCCGTCGGGCAGGTCACCGGCCAGGCGGCGCGTGAGCTCCGACGCGTCCGACGCGAACGCGCCGACATACGCCTTGTGCCGCGCGTCCCAGTCGGCGTGCGCCTGCTTGCCGCGCTCCGTCACCTGACTCCGCCAGTGCGCAACGGCTTCCTCCGGGACGTAGAAGCTCTCGTTCGGCTTTGGCCATCCAAGGGCCAGCTTCGTCGCCACGATCTCTTCAGCGCCGAGTGGCTCGCCGTGCGCCGCACTTGTGTCCTGCTTCTTCGGGCTGCCGAAACCGATGTGCGTCCGCGTTACCACCATCGTGGGCCGCGTCGTATCCGCTTTCGCCTCCGCAACCACGGCATCGATGGCCGCGAGGTCGTTCACGTCGGCAATGTGAAGCACCTGCCAGCCGTAGGCCTCGAAGCGCTTCGAGGTGTCGTCCGTGAACGTGAGGTCCGTGCTGCCGTCGATCGTGATGTGGTTGTCGTCGTAGAAGCCGATCAGCTTGCCCAGCTTGAAGTGACCGGCGAACGAGCACGCCTCATGGGATATGCCCTCCATGAGGTCGCCGTCGCTGCAGATGAAATACGTGTGGTGATCGACGATCCCGTGCCCCTCACGATTGAACGTCGCCGCCATGTGCGCCTCGCCTACCGCCATCCCGATGGCATTGCCGATGCCCTGGCCGAGCGGGCCAGTCGTCGTCTCGACGCCAGGTGCGTGGCCGTACTCCGGGTGGCCAGGTGTCCTGCTGCCCCATTGGCGGAACTGTTCGAGATCCTCGAGCGTCAGGCCGTAGCCGCTCATGAAGAGGCAGCTGTACAGCAGCATCGAGGCGTGACCGCAAGAAAGCACGAATCGGTCGCGATCGGCCCAATGCGGATCGGCGGGGTCGTGCTTCATATGGCGCGTGAACAGCGCGTAGCCGAGTGGCGCGAGCGCCATCGGAGTGCCTGGGTGACCGGAGTTCGCCTTCTGCACCGCGTCCATCGAAAGCGTACGGACAGTGTTGATGCAGAGCGTGTCGAGAGTGGTATTTGACATCCTGAAAGATAAGGGCGCTTCTGCCGTTGCGCCTCTTGCCTCTTGCCAGGTGCTATTGCAGCGCGCGTCCGGCGAGCACCACGGGACCGGCCGACTGATCGGCGCCGACATACAACATCCCCGCGCTCCCGGATCGTGCGTCCACAGCCATGCCCTTCGACGACGACGACCGAATGTGGTTCGCGACGTCCCTGCTCGTCGCGCGCGGGTGCGCCTCGAGATAAAGCGCCGCGGCGCCGCTCACGTAACCGGCTGCCATCGAGGTGCCTGCCCACAGCTGCTGCGACGCGCCGTGCTCGTCATTCATGCTGGGGAGCAGCACGGAGTCGCCCGGCGCGAAGACATCGATGCACGGGCCGAACGCCGTGCCGGGCGCACGCTCGTCCATGAGAGATGCGTCAGCGGCCACACGCGAACGCCGCACTCGCGACGCTCCAACCACGATGGCGCCCGGCGAATTGCTCGGCGAGATGTGACAGGCGTCCATGTCGTAGTTGCCCGCGGAGACGACCACCGGTATTCCCGCTGCATTCAGTTGCGCGATCGCGCTGTCGAGCGCCGGGACGCGGTTCGCGGTGTCCGCCATGAACGACCAGTTGGCGATGGCCCGCCGGTCCGGGTGCCGCGCATGGTCCGCCAGCATCCACCGGGCGCCGCGCACGATGGCGTCGATCGAGCCGCGCAGCGTCCGGCACTCGACCATCTTCACGTCCACCACTTCCGCGTCGGGAGCTACGCCGAGCGTGGTGCCAGCGGCTGCACCCGCGACGGCCGTCCCGTGCGCATTGCAGATGTGCTCCCCATCCGGAAAGGCATTGTATCCGACCCGCACGCGCCCCTTCAGCTCCGGGTGCGTCGCGAGAATGCCGCCGTCGAACACATAGATCGAAACCCCCTTGCCGCTGCCAAAGTGGCGATACGTCTGGTCGAGGGGAAGCTCCCGCTGGTCGATGCGATCGAGGGCCACGGAGAGCGTTTGCTCCTCCGTGTAGAGCGTCGAGACAGCGATCGGGAGCGACGAACCGGCCGCTGCGACCGCCTGACTGGGGAAAATGCGAGTGGAAGGAGTGCACCCGCCGGCGAGACCTACGGCGCAGAGCGCGAATGCAACGCGGCGCGAGCGAGCGGCTGGCACATCCATCTGCATCGGCACGACGGTAAAGTGACTGGACCTATCGCGCGGGTGTTGCCGCGCCGTCCGTCATATCACATATGCCGTGCCAAACCGATCGGGCCCGCGGAATCAGCCGCCGAGCCCGCCCCCACACCCCTTTTAGCGAACGAGCGCCTCGGCCTCGGCGGCCTTGCACTTCTCGCCGTGGTTCGGGTAGGCCTGGCCGCAGTGGACACACTGCTCGCCGAACCCGGTACGCTTCCACACCAGATGGTAGACGGCGCGTTGGAGCTTCGCAATGCGCTCCTCGAGGTCCTTGGTTGAGCTTTCTGGCATTGGTCGTGTCTCCGCTGTTCGTGGCCGTCGTGTACCGGCGCAACTTCGCATGACGAGGGCACCATTGCTAGTCGAAACGCGACTTCACGAAGCGCGTGTGCTGCAGCGGTCTCGGGCACGAGGCTGCTGCCAGGGGTGGACACCTGGGTTAGATACCAGCATCGACGAAACGGAGGCACGTGTGCCCGAGAGCTATGTCATCGACCCAAGCCGGAAGATCGTCACCTGCCGTGCATGGGGTGATTTCACGAACGCCGACTTGTACGAACACTATCGTCGCCTGGCAGCCGATCCCAGGTTCGAGCCCGAGTTCGCGCAGTTGGCCGACCTCACGGGGGTGACGGAGTTCTCCGTGAAGTCCGCGGTCATCGAGTCGGCAGCGCGGAACAACATCTTTGCGCCGGGCAGCGCTCGCGCGATCGTCGCGTCCAGGGGCGTCGCGTTCGGGCTGGCGCGCATGTTCGCGGCCTATACGCCCGAGGATCAGATGGTGCGTGTGTTCGCTACCCTGCGTGAGGCCGAGGCATGGCTCGAGCGGACGCGAGTTGGTACGGCCGCTGGTAGCAGCGAAGCTGAAGGCGGGCCAGCGTCAGCGTTGTAGCGCGTCGAGGGCGCCGCGCACGCTGGCCATCGCGGCGGCGGCGATGGTGTAGTGAATCCAGCGTCCGTCGCGGCGGGTGACGACGAGTCCTGCGTCGCGCAGTGTGCGGAGGTGGTGTGACACGAGCGATTGACCGAGCTGTGTTTCGTCCGTGAGCGCGCCGACGGTCTGTTCTCCGTCGACGAGGATCTCGAGCAGGCGTAGCCGGGTTTCGTCTCCGAGCGCGCGAAAGCGTAGTGCCGCGACGGCCCGGGTACGCGGGATGTTTTCTGTCATGCGGACAATATAAATACTTATTTATATTGGCGCACGTCTTGGTTGGGATCTAGCGCTTGTCCGACGACGAATCCGGCGTACCGCCCTTCCCGCCGTAACCGCTCTGGTGCTCGCGGTCGCGCTTCGCGGATTCCTCGTCCGCGATCGTCGCCTCCTGCCCGGCGCCCGTGCTACGCTCCGGCCGCCCCGACGGACCGTCATTGTGCGGCGCACCTGGCACACGCCCCGCCTGATCCGGCGGTCCGACCTTGGTCCCCTGCTCGTCGCCCAACCCCTTCCCATGCGTCGCCATTTGCTCCTCGTCACTCGGGTGAGCTGGCTGAAAGGGCAACGCACATGCCAAGCGAACCTGCGGTCGCGAGCGTACCAGGTACATGTACCCGGTACCATGACCTTCAAGTCGAGAACCGGGAGGGTTTCCCCTTCGACCGCGGCCGTGGTTGAAGAGAAGTCCCAGATGAAAGCGATGCCTCGACGTCTCCCTGTGGGCAGGATGCCATTCCTGCTACCAGGTACGCTGTACCAGGTACGCTCTTGACGGTTCTTGTCCCGTGTGGATGATCTGGCCCCTTATCCTTCACCCCAACTGACAACTGCACGCTCCCACCGTGCCGGTTATCGCCGTCGACAAGATGCACCTGATCGACTCGAGCATCGAACAGTTCCTTGCCGCCCCGCGCCCCACTGGCGGCGAGCTCACGAAAGCCAATGTTCATCTCTGATTTCGCAATACGACGGCCGATCATCACGGTCGTTTGCATGATTGCCCTGGTCGTCTTCGGCATCTCGTCCCTCCTGCGCCTCGACACCGACGAGTACCCCGACCTCGACCAGCCGATCGTCTTCATCGGCGTCGCATATCCCGGCGCATCGCCGGACGTCGTCGAGCGAGAAGTCGTGACTCGGCTCGAGGACAAGATTTCCGGCATCAGCGGCGTCGACAAGGTGAACTCGACGTCCACCGACGGCTTCGCGCAGATCGTCGTGCAGTTCGTCTTCTCCAAGGACGTCAACCAGGCCACGCAGGACATACGCGACGCGATCTCCGCCGTGCGCTCGCAACTGCCGGCGGAAATCATCGAGCCGATCATCCAGCGCTTTGATCCGAACACGCTGCCAATCATGTCGTTGGCCATCACGTCCAACGTGCTCACGCCCACACAACTCACGCAGCTTGCCGACCAGACCATCGGCGGGGAGCTGCGCTCAGTGCCGGGTGTCGCGCAGATCAACATTGTCGGCGGGGACAGCGCCCAGCGCAACGTCGACGTTCGCCCCGGTGATCTCGCGGCCACCGGCATCGGCATCGACCAGATCGTCTCCGCGCTTCCCGCCCAGAACCTTGCGGCGCCTGTCGGCAACGTGAACAGCGCAATGGAGCGGCGCTCCATTCGATTGCAGGGGCGCTTCGAGCGGCCCGAAGACTTCGCCGGAATGATCCTCGCCTCACGCGACGGCCAGGTCATCACACTCGGCCAGGTTGCCGACGTAAATGTCGGCGCCGTCGAGCTGAAGTCGACGGCGCGCTTCAATGGCTCGCAGGCGATCGGGCTCGACATCGTGAAGTCGCGCGAGAACGCCACCACCGCGGTGGACGTCGATGCTCTGGCGCACGCCAGCGGCCTCCGCGTTCCAGCGGGAAGATGAGCAGCGCATGAGGGGAGTTTCGCGTGCACTGGGCGCACGCGCCACCGGCCTGATCGTCGCGTTGCTTTCCCTGGCGTTCGCGCACGCGGGCAGCGCACAGGCGCCGCTCGACATCCGCACGCTCGGCGCCCCCTCCTTCGAGAGCTTTTCCGCGCGCGACGGCCTGGCTGACGGCGTGATCACGACAATCGGCGTGGACGCCGATGGTGTCGCGTGGGCAGCATCGCCGCACGGGCTGTATCGCTTCCTCGGTCATCGCTGGCAGCTTCAGGTCGGCCCCGAGCACGGCACGGTGTATCACCGCATGCTGCTGGACTCTGCGGGCACGCTCTGGGCGCCGACCAACGACAAGGACGTCGCCCTCCGCGACGCCCATGGCTGGCGCTTTCTCGCTCGAGGCAGTGGCGTCCCGACCGACGTCTATCGTGCCTCGGAGATGGTGGATTCGACGGGACGAACGCACACCTGGCTCCTCACGAATGCGAGCGGAATCCATGAGCAGCAGGGTGACCGCTGGATCGCGGATGCCGGCAACAGCTCCCTTCCGCGCGCGGCGTACCTGACGTCGAGCGCGACGACGCGAGATCTCTTCGGCGAGCCGCGCCAGTGGATCGGGACGGGGGAGTCGGGTGTCCTGTATCGCCGCGAGGGAGATACGGCCTGGCGTCAGTTCGAGGTCGCGGGCCTCAAACCCGGTCAGGTGGAGGACGTCAAGCGCAGCGTCGACGCGTCGGGCGAAGCGCTCTGGGTTTCCGCCTTTGGGCAGGGCATCTACCGCGTCGACAAGCGAGGGGTGCGGCGGTGGAGTGTCGAGGACGGCACGCTCCCATCGAACGAGGTCTACTCGATCGCGCTCGGGAAGAGTGCGTCGGGTGGGGTCACCGCATGGGTCGCATCGCGTCGCGGTCTCGTGCGGATTCACGAGGATGTCGCGGAGATATTCGATCGACGGTATGGACTGCCGTCGGACCAGGTCCGCGACATCTATCTCTGGCGCAGCCCGGGTGGCGAGGAAATCCTCTGGCTGGCGACGGAGAATGGTGTCGCGCGAGCGGTGTTCACCGACGACCGGTGGCAGACTGCGAGCTTGATGGGGAGCAGTTCGGTCGGCGTCTTTGGTGTACTGGTCGAGGACGGTCCGCACGGCGAGCGTCTCTGGGTCGCGGCGAGTCGCGACGGCCTCGGCGAGTATGAGGACGGCAAGTGGCGGCGCTTCTCGAAGGAAACGGGGGATCTTCCGTCGAACGACCTCCGCATGATCAAGCGCGCGGTGGACTTTCATGGCGTCGACGCGCTGTGGCTCGGCTCCGAGCCCGGCTACCTCATGCGCGTGGAAGCGGATGACGCGACGGCCGCGTCCGTGCGACCCCGTTTTACACGAGTTGCCGTTCCATGGCCGCTCGCCCCTGGTGAGGCCGTGCTCGACATCCTCGCGCGAGGGCAAGGTGACGCGCGCGAGCTTTGGGTAGCAACGCGAAAGACCGGCATATACAGATGGCGTCGCGACGGCTGGACCGCGTTTACCGCCGACGGGGTGAAGGGCGACTGGCGCGTGTATTCGCTTGCCGAGCAGGTCGATCACGACGGGCGGTCGTGGCTTTGGGCAGGAACGAATCAGGGAATCGCGCGCTTCAACGGTCGCAGTTGGCAACTCGTGCGCGACCTGCCCGGCCTCGGATTGGGTGCTTACCTGAGCATCAGCTTCCCCCTGATCGATGCGCCGCGAAAAGTGCTCTGGATCGGGACGACCTTCAACGGCATCGTGCGCCTCGACGTCAGCGATCCCCTGAAGCCGGTCGTCCTCCCGAGTGGCGGCTTGCCGAAGGGCATCGACGTCACTGTTTACGGTGCGACGCATGACATGAAGGGCCGCGTCTACCTTTGCACCACGGTCGGAGTGCAGCAGCTCACACCGGATTCGGCAGGGTGGCGCAGCCGGGTCTTTGGTCGCCAGCAGGGGATGGTGCACGAGGAGTGCAACCTCAACGCGCAGTTCGTTGACGGGCACGGCCGGTTCTGGACCGGCACGCTGGGCGGCCTCACGGTGTTGGACCCAGGCTCGGCGCGCTCGGGGAGTCCGAAGCTGCTCGAGATCGTGGACGTGCGCATCGACAATCGTCCGGCGACACTCGATTCACTCCGGTTGTCGCCCGAAGCGCGTGAGTTGCGAGTGGAGTACGCGCTACGCTCGTGGCAGCGCGAATCGGAAACGCGGTATCGCACGGAGCTGCTCGGACACGACCCAGGGCCCGGACCGTGGACCGCCGACGCGACGCGCACGTTGTCGTCACTTCGGCCGGGCAACTACCGGCTGCGGATCGAGGCGCGTGACTATGCCGGCATCCTGTCGCTTCCCGTCATTGTGTCGTTCGAGGTGCTCCCGGCATGGTGGCAGCAGCGTGTGATCCAGGGTGCCTTCGCGATTGCCATGCTCGCGCTGCTCGTGTTGGGCGCGTTGTGGTGGACGCGGCACCTTCGCGCGCAGAAGCAGCAGCTCGAGACCGTGGTCGCGACGCGCACCGAGCAACTCAATGCGGCGAACGAGCGACTCGTTGAGCTCTCGTACACCGACGCACTCACGGGCCTCGCCAACCGGCGGATGTTCCAGAAGCAATTGCTCGAACTGCTCGCTGGGAGTGGCACGGGATCGCCCACGAGCATGGCGTTCCTCGACGTCGACCTCTTCAAGAGCATCAACGACCGGCTCGGCCATCCCGTCGGCGACGAGGTATTGCGTGCGATCGCTGAGAGCCTGAAGGCGGCGACGCCCGCGCCGGGATTGATTGCGCGCTATGGAGGGGAGGAGTTCGCGTGCCTGCTGCCTGGTCTGTCGCTCGACGACGCGCTGAAGATCGCCGAACGGATGCGGGCCGATGTCGAGGGGCGACCGGTGCCGGTACCGGGCGGTGCCGAGCAGGTGAGCGTGACGATCAGCGCCGGCGTGGCAGCCGTGGTGCTCGCGTCGGAAGCAGACATGCACGAGCTGCTGCGTTTGGCCGATGCCGCGCTGTATCGCGCCAAGGACGCTGGGCGGAATCAGGTGCGGACCTGAGCGTCGGCCCGAATGCCGTCACGAATGTGCAAGACGACGGGCGTTCGGCGTCTCCCCAGTAGCGACGGGTTGGGCAGCGCGGCGCGCGACGTGCCATCTTCACCGGCATGGTCAGTCCAGACCGCCTGCGGGCACTCTTCGAGACCCATCACGATCCGCTGGTGCGCTTTCTCACGCGCCAGACGGGCGACCGCGACTGGGCGGAGGAGATCGCGCAGGAGACGTTCATTCGTGCGTTGAAGCAGGAGACGATCGCCAGCGAGCGGTCGTGGATATTCGCGGTGGCAATGAACCTGGTGCGCGACGAGGCGCGGCGAGATGCGCGACATCGTCGCCGGCTGGAGTTGATGCGCGAGGAGGCGAAGGCCGAGTCGGTCGTGATGCCGGGCCCCACCTCGATGGAGCGTGAGGAAGGACGCGCCATGGCGCGGAAGGCGCTGGACTCGCTGGCGGAGCGCGACCGTGATGCGCTCTTCATGCGGGAGGAAGGGCTGAGCTACGAGGAGATCGCGACAGCGCTCGATCTTTCGCTCGGGTCCGTGGGTACCACGCTGTCGCGGGCGCGACGACGATTGATGGAGGCGTACGAATCGCTGCAGGCGCCAAGCGCGGCGAGGGCGGAATGAAGTGCGAGGAGGTAGTGCGATGACGGTCGAGGACGACGGCGTCCATGTGGACGAGGGGATCATTCATGCGTGGCTCGACGGCCAGCTCGACGACGAGCAGGCGGCGCGCCTGCAGGCGCATGTCGCACGCTGCGGCGCGTGTGCGGCTCACGTGGCGGAAGCGCGCGGGCTCGTTGCGGGTGCAAGTCGCGTCGTCGGCATGCTCGACGAGACGCCGTCGCCAACGGTTCGCCCTGCGCTCACGCCGACTGCGGGCACCGATCTTTCCGTCTGGCGCCTGCTCCGTGTGACGCCTGCGCGTGCCTCCATTGCGGCGATGCTTGTCGTCGCCGTGGGCATCGTGCTCACGCGCGGCCATCTGGCGCGCGATGTGCCGGCATCGTCGCGCGTAGAGAACGCGGCGCTGCGCGTGCGGTCGGATCCGGCCGCGATGGCGGCGCAGATGAACGATACAGTGCTTGGCTCGGCGATTGCGCGCCGGCTCGCCGCGGAACAACCACCCCGTCAGGTTGAACCCGCGCCGGGCGTTGACGTGCCTGGCGCGCCAGCGCCCCCGGCTCCGCGACCGAATGCCGACCTCGCGGACGCGCAGTCGAAAGTCGTGGCTGGCCGCGCTTCGGTCACGGCGCAACGCGAGATGGCGGCGCCGAGCGCCGATCGCACCAGGGCGGGCGTAGGCCAGCTCGATAAAAGCGGCACGATGGCTACCGGTAGAGCGCAGCTCGCGGCGAAGGCCGCCGATATGGCGGGAAGCGCGGCCCCATCCGCGAATCGCATTGCGGCGTTCAGCGGCATTGCGGCCGGTGAGTGCTACCGTGTGGAGAGCGCAGATCCCGCCACATGGGGCTCCGTGCAACTGCCGATGATCGTCGCGCTGGATTCGACGGGCGTCGAAGCGCGCATCCTCTCACCGAACGGGTCGGACACCCATGCGCGCGCCTATCTCCAGCACAATGGAGCAGACAGTGCGCTGTTCCGCTTGCGCCGCATTGGCTTCAGTGGCTCGATGACGCTGCTGCCGTCAACCGGCGTGCGTACGGGAACGCTGCGATCCAGCGCTCAGGCAGCCCTGGAGGAGGTCGGCGTCACCTCTGCGCCGTCGTCCGCCACCGCACCGGCACCCCGCGCATTGTCGCGCAGTGCAGCGATGTCCGCTGCCGCCAAGCCCAGCGCAACCGCGAGCAGCCTGGCCACCATCACGGCACGACGTGTGGCGTGTCCCGCAACATCACCGTAAATGGTCGAATCGATCGTCAGCAATCGATAGGAAATCGGTCGGCTGCAGAGGAGCCGAATGTCCATCGTTCAATGCGCCCCAGTGTCGGTCGCTGTGCGTTCCCAGCGCCACACCAACCCGTCGTCGGGGTCATCGAACTCGCCCTTGTAGATGAAATGGCATTTGCGCAGCACTTTCGTCGACGCATTGGCCACGGGGAGCGTGTTCGCGCGAATTGTTCGCACGAGCCCACTGCCGAACGCGAAGGCGACGAGCGCGGTGTTCGCTTCCGTCGCGTAGCCGCGCCCCTGAAAGTCAGGCACGATGCCATACGCCACTTCCACCAGGCCGGCGGAATCAGGCGCGCCATTGAAGCCTGCGCTCCCGATGACCTTGCGATCGTCGCCATGCAGTACCGCGAAACCGAGGTGCCATGGATCGGGATGGCGGAGGATGCGCAGGCTCGCGAGGAACGCCTGTGACACGTCGTCCGAGAGAAAGAATTCGCGCAGTCCGGCGGCCGCGGGAAAGCCCAGGAGGCTCTCGAATGACTCCGGCGCCTCGATGAGCGCGAGTATCTGGCAAGGCGCAAACGGCACCAGCCGAAGGCGCTCCGTCTCGATCGGTTCGCGACCGCTCACGTCACCACCCGGCAACGTGCCGGTGTTGCACCCGCCCATTCGAACGGGGTCGGAATCGTCGGCTCAGTCATGGCGCGTCGTCGGTGGGTGCGGAACAAGAGCTGGATTATGCGGTAAGGGTCAGGCGCTCGACAGCCCCCACGCTCCTGGTGACCGAATCCCAAAGGAGGAATGGCGCGAGCAGGACGCGGGCGAGTGGGATCATCCGAATGTCCACGAGCTGCGTGCGGAAGAATCGGCGCGCGCGGGAGCCTCATTGCGCAAGTCGGCTCTACCGACAAGTATGATGCTCCATCTTCTGACATTTGCATGGAGAACCGTATGAAGACACTCAACCTCGCACTCCTGGGGCTGGCCTTTCCACTGGCGCTTGCTGCACAGGCGCCCGCCGGCACCGCGGCAAGCCCGATCACGACCGCATTCCGCACGCGGACGTTGGGCCTTCAGCACAACCTCGCCCAGGCGTTCGACTCCATCCCCGAGTCGAAGTTCGGCTATCGCCCGACGCCGGTGCAGTTGACGATCGGATACATCGCCCAGCACCTGGCGAGCGACAACTATTTGTTCTGTAACAACTTTGGCACCATGAAGGCCACCGTCTCGCCCATGGACAGCAGCACGGCGGACTCGGTCAAGGCGATGTGGCCCAAGGAGACCCTCGTCGCCAAGGTCAAGGAATCGTTCGCCTTCTGCGAGAGCGCACTCACGCAGCTCGACGACGCGAAGCTCGCTGACCAGGTCACCATGACGTTCGGAGGCAACAGCCGCACCCTCTCGCGCGTCACGATGGTACTCGGCCACGTGATCGACATGGCGGATCACTACAGCCAGCTCGCGAATTACATGCGCCTCAACAACATGATTCCGCCGTCCGCACTGCCGCGCCCCAGACCAGCCGGCCAGTAGCGCGACTCGCACGGACTGGCCGTCGGCGCAGGTGACCACCGGCGGCCCCAGCTAGCAGTGTGCCTCAGCCTCGTGGCTGCTTGCGCAACACGACGTGTACAGCTCGCTCACCATCGACCCGCTCGACGATCTCATAGCCGAGCGCACGCAGGTTGATCCCGTGAAAAAGCTCCTCGCCTTCGCCCAGGAGCACGGGACGAATCGTCAGGTTGATCTCGTCGACGAGACCGGCGCTGATATACTGACGTATGGTCGAGACCCCGCCCCCGACGCGGACATCCTTGTCCCCCGCTGCCGCCCGCGCCTGGTCCAGCGCGGAGTGAATGCCATCGGTGACGAAGTGAAACGTGGTGCCTCCCTCCATCTGCTCCGGTTGTCGCGCGTGGTGGGTGAGGACGAACGTCGGCACGTGATAGGGAGGGTTGTCGCCCCACCAGCCCTTCCACTCATCATCCGGCCACGGTCCGCGAATGGGACCGAACATGTTCCGCCCGAGAATCCATGCGCCGGAGTTGTCGAATCCACGCAATGCGATGCTGTTGTCGATGCCTGTCTCACCCGCTCCGAGACCCTGCATCTGGCGCCAGACCTCCGTGTGGACGAACCACTCCATCATATCGAACCCATTCACACCGAGTGGATTCTGGAGATCCTGCCTCGGGCCGGCACCGAAGCCGTCGAGGGAAACGACAAAATGCACGCGCAGCTTGGACATGAAACGTGGTTGCGGGGAAGGTAGACCATGAGGGTATTCAAGCCGACTACATCACCGCGTCGCGGCAATATTTCAACGACTTCGCGATCTCCGTCATGCGGTCCGATCCAGGCGGCACAGGATACTCGAACTCGATCGTGGCCTGCATGGGCCATCCGTTGTCGCGAATCAAGCGCAGCACTTTAACGATCGGCGTGTCGCCCTGGCCGAATGGGACGTTGGGGCCTTCGTTCAGCTTCCGATCCTTGATGTGGACGTGCGTGATGCGGTCGTGGTGCTTCTTGATGAACTCCACCGGCGAGTAGTTGTTGCCGGCGATGAAATGTCCGATGTCCACATTCGCGCCGTTGTACTTCCCGAGCGAAAAGGCATGCTCCCAGATGGCGGGCGTCACCTTCGTGTGCCCATGGTACCCGACCATCATGCGGTGCTTGTCGGCAAAGCTCCCGACTCGGCGCAGGTCGTCGTCCTTCGTCGAGATCTCGCAGGAGATGGCGCGTGCACCGAGTGATCTCGCGACGCCGAAGGCAAAGTCGAGCTCACCGTCCGTCATGGCGTAGATGTTGTCGAACTTCACGATCTCGATCTTCACGCCCGCGTCTTCGTACTTCTTGCGGAACGCAATGGCACCATCGGGCGACGTCGCGAGGCGCCAGTCGCGCAAGCGTTCCCCACCGGACCGCGCGACAGCGGCTGCAGCGGCGCGCGCCGTCGAATCGGCCCCACGTTCGGCGCGCGCAGCGGGCGCAGGCGCGCCCATGAATGCTTCCACGGGTTGCGACCGAAGCTCCAGTGCCCCGACGCCGAGCGCGACGCAGTTCTTCAGCACGTCGTCGGCGCTCATGTTGTTGTTGCCGAAGCTGTACGGAACGTTCAGGCCGATCTGGATACCGAGATAGTTCGGACGACGCACGGCAGAGAAAAGGCGGGCCGCCGGGAGTCCGAAGAGCGCGAGCCGGGCGAAGTCGCGACGAGAGTAGGATGTCATGTGAATTCAGCGGGAAGAGGAGCCTCGAATAGTCGCATTCTACGCGCGGGTGGGTGGACGCCGCTAGACGAGCGCAACGCCCCAAAGACTCGACGAATCGCTCCGGCGCGTATATCCCATGCCTTCCCCGACCACGCTGGCTAATTTGCGTTAGTGACTTCCACGGTCGTCCGGAGGGAGTGATGTATCGTTCCGCACTCGCTGGTCTCGCCATTGTCGCCGCTGTCTTCGCTGACGGTTCTGTCGATCGGACGGTCACCGCCGCATGGCCGATGCGCGTGCGCATTGACGGACTTCATGATCAGCCAACCGCGTTCCTCGCTTTTAGTCGCGGGGCCACGCTCATCGTGCAGACGGGATGGGCCTCGAGTCCCCGGTGAACAACAGGTCGTCATCGATGAGCGCGTCGAGCGCCGCGACATCCGCGCCGAGCTGCGCCGCACGAATGCGCGCCTCCAACTCGACCATCGCGACATCGGGTTCACCGATCAGCACCGCGGCAAGCAGACCCACTTCCATGTCGTTCATGAGCGTACCTCGGTTGCACTACGGATCGCCAACGAGCTTCTGCACGCTGGCACTCGCGTTCGCCGCTGCTCCCGCAGTGTTGAGAACGTGCTCGATCGTTCCCTTGCCGCCGCCGAGTGACACGGTGACCATGTCGTGAAAGCGTATGCCGGGTGCGGAAGGCGCCGCGAAGGCTCGATCGGCGACGATGCCTGGATTCCTGTAGAAGAAGCAGTAGCTCCCAAGTCCCCACGCCTCATGACTCGTCACCGAAGGCGCAACGTGATAGGCGGCGAAACCCCTGGTCGTCCCGCTCATCCACTGGCCCTGGTCCGGGACGTCATACGGCATCTCGTTCTGGAAGAAGTACGTGCGTCCGCCGTTGCCGTTCCACAGCACCTGATAGCCCTGATAGTGCTCGACGAACAGGCCGTACATGGTGACGTCGTTTCCATTCACCACAAGGCCGTTCTCGGCGGTATTCGACGTCCAGCCGACACCGTGGCCATGGTCCGCGCGCCAGAGCCAGAGGTGGTCACCAACGACGTTGTTGCTGTTGATCACGACAGACTGCGTCGCCTTGCCGACCCCGGCGCCGCCCACGCGAACGAACACATCGGAGAGCGACGTGGGGTTACGCGCATGATTCGTCGTCGAGCCGGGAGTGCCAACCTGGATGAGCACCGGCGAATTGATCGGGCCCGCTTCCACGAGCAGTCCGGCGAGGACAACTCCGTCGACATCATCCACCGTGATGGCGCTCGTTCCGCTATCGACAACGAACGTCGCGAGCCCGAGCCCGAGCACGATTGTGTTGGCGTGTGTGATGTGCACCGGCGCGTCGAGATGATAGACGCCGGGCGTGACGATGAGATTCTTGCCGAGTGCCAGCGCGGCGTTCATCGTCGAGGGGGAACTGCCTGGCTTCACGATGACGAACTCGCTGAGGGGATGCGATATCCCAGGGGCGCTCGCTCCGCTCCAGGTCGTTCCACGGGTGTTGGAGCGAAATGCCGGGACGAAAACCTTCCATCCGCCGCGCGCGTCGACATATATGAGCGGCTTCTCGCGAACGAGCGGCGCTGTTGCAACCGTCGTGTACGGCGGAGTGGGAAACGTCTGACTCGGCGCATTCACGGTGCCGATGAAGACCATGTTCCAGTTCGCGCCCGTCCAGCTGCCGAGCTCACTGTTGCGCGTGAGCCATTGCTGCTGGCTTCCGGATCGCACTTGTCCATCGACCTTCGAGTCGGCGAGGAACCCTCCGCTCGACCAGCCTCCGTCGTCGAGCACGAGGTCGCCGCGGATGTGCATGCGGCGCATCGGCGCGGCCTGTGACACAGCCCAGCGGTCGAATCCGCCGGTTGGTCTAACGGACATGTTCTCGACGATGCGCCAGAAGTTGAGTGTTGCGTTGCCCTTCCTCCAACGTGCGTCGGCGGTGACACCGCCGGTGATGGCGACATCGTCTGGCGACAGTCCGAGGCCGGACAGCTGGGTGTAAAAGCCAACCCTGGCATTGACGTCGTAGGCGCCGGGCTTGAACAGGAGCGCAAGGCGCGCCTCTCCGAACTCACTGGATTCCTGCTGCGCGAGAACGGAGTCGACTTTCCGCTGTATGCTGGCCGACGGAATGCTCGGATCGAAGATGATGACATTCGGCCCGAAGTCAGGATCAGCGGCGCGCGTCACGCACGTAGGGGCGCTACTCGCGATTGGCGCTGGCGGCACAATGAAGAGCGCGGCGAGTACGGTACCGGCGCGCAGCACATCGAGTCGGCGGCGTCTGGAGGCGATCATTGGGTTCTTACCTGAGTCTCTCAGTGATCGTGGTCTCGCTGGCCGGGCGTTGAGCCCGTTGCGCCTAACATGTCGACGTCCACGCCAGCACGCGAACGTCGCTTCGAAATGAACGCGCACACGGCCCCAACTGGGAGAGTGCATTGGCAATTGTCTTGCTATTGACCGCGCAACTGAGGCTACACGACGAAGCCTGAACGAGCAGAACCACGGGATATCCTGATGAGCAGTGAGAAGCAGACGGGCGAGCCAATCGATATGCTGCGCGAACGGATCAAGGACATTCGCATGGCGATGCTCTCGACGATCAGCGATGGGAAGATCGTCACTCGCCCAATGTCGGCCCAGGACATGGCTGCCGATGGGACGATCTTCTTTCTCACGAACGTGGAATCGCACAAGGTTGACGAGATCGCGCACTATCCCAGCGTGAATGTGTCGTTCTGTGACTCTGGCTCCGAGACGTACGTCTCCGTCGCCGGAAGCGCCAAGGTCACCAATGACCGCGCACTCATCAGAAAGTTCTGGAACCCGTTTTACAAGGCGTGGTTCGAAGGACCGGACGATCCAACGATACGCGCGCTCGCGGTGACGCCCGTGTCGGCGGAGTACTGGATCACGAAGGGTGGAAAGATCGTCAGCCTGCTCTCGATGCTCGCATCCGCCGTGACGGGAAAGGACATGGAGGCGGGTGAGAACAGGGAGATCACGCTGTAATACGTGAATATTCCAACGCGGAGTTGCTGGTGACATTTGACGAACCGCACTACCTCGTCACCGGCTGACAGTAAGTGTTACCTAACGTGTGCGTGGCAACCACCGTTGCCATCTTCATGAGCGCGCCGTTCTCAACGCAGGTAGGTGTGCAGAGCGCAGGCGGCTGCGGGCTTGCTGGTGCTTGTTTCATGCTGCGAGCAGGCCATCTTGACCCATAGTCGACGCGCGCCCGCGCTCAAGGCACCGGATCCGTGTGCACGGGATTGGTGGAACAACATTCTCTCGGGGCTGGTAGGTGTGGGATGTGGCAATACAACGGGAAGACTCGTCCTCCATTCGCCGAACGTCCAGGGCCTGGGCAGGAATCGGTATGGGACTACCCTCGGCCACCCGCCCTGCTGGCTGACGCTCGTGAAATCGTTGTGCGCATCGGTGACACTGAGCTCATTCGAACCCGTAGCGCACTGCGGCTGCTTGAAACAGCAAGTCCTCCGACCTTCTATCTGCCGTTTGCGGATGCCGTGATTCCCATCCGAACCGCATCACCTGCTTTTGCCGGCTCGCACTGTGAATGGAAAGGCGCGAGTAGCTATGGACTCGGCGGTAGTGCGTGGTGGTACGCGCAGCCGTCAGCGCCGTACCAGATTCTTGCCGACTACTTCTCGGTGTATCCGTCGCGCGCAGAATGCTTCGTCGATGGCGAGCGTGTGCGGCCACAGCCTGGCGACTTCTACGGCGGATGGATCACGAGCGAGATATGTGGTCCGTGGAAAGGAGGACGGGGATCTGGCAGTTGGTGATACTACGCGCGAGACGCGGACGAGTCCAATAAAGGGGCCGTAAGCGCCCTCTGAAAATCGCCCGTCGGCTGCAGCGTTAGACACCGTGCGGTATGGCTATAACTGCCCCGAGCGCAGGGAAGCTTCGACCCACGCCCGATACTCCTCCCGCATGCATGTTGCGCACGGCCGATACCCGGCCGCAAGCGCGGTCGCCTCATCGGCGAAGAACACGCGATGCTTCGCGTACCCCGTCGGCAGCGCCCCGACGGCGCTCCGACAGTCGAGCTGACCGTAGATCCGTCGTCGGCGGTTGCCGCCCAGAGTGCCAGGCACATCGCTCAGAACCTCCTGTCCATCGGGGCCAATCAGCCGGTACTGCCTTCCTGTCATACTCACCTCGTGAGGAGATGCGGTCGTCTCCAACGCCCCCAGATCAGCCGCGTGGGAGTTGCAAAGGGAGCGAAGCGAGCAATCGTACTTCGCCCGGGATCTTGCATCACTTTCGTTGACACCGTGATGACTACGCGGCCAGCCGTTCGAAAGCAATGAGCGACAAGTAGTCGAGTCCAGAATGTAAGCGCGTTGTGTTGGAGTAGGTGAAGTGGGGTGTGAGGTGCGCGCGCAGCGGCGACACAACGACGCTACGCTGAACTGTGCGCGCTGCGTCGCGATGAAGGCGAAGAGGTCGCCTTTCGAGCGGAACAGAACCGGATGGCTTTTTTAAGAGGGCTTGCTCCTCTTGCAATCGGGCATGCGCTCGTTCTAGCGCTGGAGCCGTGCGATCGCGCGCATTGGCTTGGCCCGAGGTGGCTTCGACGCGCGGCCCCGACTGGTGCAGCGAACGTTAGAGCGCGGGCGGTATAGAAAGGGATGATTGGTAACAAAGTAGTCCGTCATGATTGGTAACACTCTTAACCTGCACGACAGAGCTCGTTTCAGCGAGGCTGTCGATGCCATGGGCGGAGAGTGGGCGAATGGAAGAGCGAAAGCGGTTTGTCCGGGACGCGCTAAGCGGGCGGTACACGATGAGCGCGCTGCGCGCCCGGTACGGCGTCAGTCGGCGTATTGGCTATGTGTGGCTTGCCCGATACGAGGCCGACGGGCGACGCGGGTTGGTGGATCGGAGCCATGCCCCACACCATTGCCCGCACAAGATCCGTCCGGCGGTGGCGGACCTCCTCATTGCCGAGCGGGCCGCGCATCTGTTCTGGGGCGCGCGGAAGCTCCTGGCGGTGCTGGCGCGTCATCACCCTCGCATCACGACTGGCCCGCGGCGAGCACGGTCGCGGATCTGCTGGCGCGCCACGGTGTGGTGCACCGGCGGCGGCGGCGGCGGACGTCGATTCACCCCGGCGTGGTCCGGCTCGTGACGACGGCGCCGAACGATCCCTGGACGGCCGACTTCAAAGGGCAGTTTCGCACGGGAGACGGCGAGTATTGCTATTCCGCTGACGATCGCGGATCAACACACGCGGTTTCTCCTCAGCTGTCATGGCCTACTGTCCACGCAGACGGTCACCGCGCGCCCTGTGTTCGAACGCGCATTCCGAGAATACGGGTTACGGGTCGCGATTCGCTCGGACAACGGCGTACCCTTCGCCACCCAGGCGATTCACGGGCTGTCGTACCTCAACGTGTGGTGGATGCGCCTCGGGATCCTGCATCAGCGCAGCCGACCGGGTTGCCCCCAGGACAACGGGGCGCACGAGCGGATGCATCGCACGCTCAAACGGCAGGCGATCAAACCGGTGCGCGCCAATCGCACCGCGCTGCAGCGGAACTTCGACGCCTTTCGTCAGGAGTACAATGAGGAACGGCCCCACGAACGCCTGGACCAAGAGACGCCGGCCTCCCGCTACCGCTCGTCGCCGCGGCCCTATCCCGACCGGCTGCCGGCCCTCGAGTACCCGGGCCATTTCCAAGTGAAGCGGATCACCACGACGGGGACGTTCCGCTTCGGGAGCAAGAAGCTGCTCTACCTCACGAATGCGATGGTCGACCAGGACATTGGGCTTGAAGAGACCGACGACGGCATCTCAGCGATCCACTTCAACGACATCCTGCTGGCGACGTTCGACAAACGTGATTACATCATCACCGGGTAACCTGAAAGTGTTACCAATCATGCTGGACTACTCTGTTACCAATCATCGCTGCTGTTCAGGAGCGCGATGCCGACGTAGCGAGAGGAAGCCCTACGCCGCACCGAGCACAGCTCCGAAAGCGAGTCCTACGACATAGATGACGAGAACCATGTCCATGTCGACGAACACGACCACGACAAGGATCGCGAGCAAGAGTCCGAGTACAGCTCCTGCCAACATCATCGATACCACTCTGACTGCTGGAGCCATAGGACAAATTCGCCATCTCAGAACTAGATGTGTGTGGCCGCATAGAAGTTATGACTGGGCTGGCCTCCGAACTTCGCGTGGGTTAATTCCTCGCGCGGTAGACGGAGTCACCAGAGACACATGCGACGATCGCTTAGTCGCATCACCGGAGACCAACCCATGTCATCGCTCGCTGTTAGGACCCCGGAGCCTGTGCCCGCGACGCCCGCGCGTCCAATCATCTATCTCGGGATGGATGTGCACAAGGACTCGATCACGATCGCCGTGCTCCCGATGGGCGCGAGACCTTCCCGCGGGGGATTCTGAAGTCGCGGCACTACATCCTGAAGTTCCTGGCGACGCGCGGCTTCGTCTTTCGTGAGGGGACGAACTGGTGCACGCCGCATCTCAAGTGGTTGCAGCACCTGGCGACGGACGCGTCGCCGCTCGCCGCCGAGGATCGCATCGTCTACCGCGAGTATCACGCCTTGCTGGTGTACAAGCTGCAACGCCGCGAAGAGCTGGATCGCCAGATCGAACAGCTCGCCGAGCTGCCGACGTTGAAGCCGATGGTGCAGACGCTGCAATGCTTCCGCGGGATCTCGCTGCACTCGGCCATGGTGTTGGCAACGTGCTGGTGGACTGGCGGCGCTTCGAGCGGCCCGGGCAACTGGCCTGTTACCTCGGGCTCGTCTCGCGCGAAGACTCGAGTGGGAACCGACAGCGCCTGGGGTCGATCACGAAAGCGGGGAACAGCCACTGTCGGCCCGGGCTCGTGCAGGCCGGTTGGAGCTATCGGCATCGGCCGCAGATCAGCGTCGATCTGAAGCGTCGGCAAGCGGGGCAGCCGCCGGCCGTGATCACGCACGCCTGGAAGGCGCAGCAGCGGCTGCACGCGCGGTTCAATCGCCTGTCCTATCGCAAGTGGCCGCAGGTCGCGGTCGTCGCGGTCGCCCGCGAACTCGTCGGATTCGATACGTGTGGGCGGTCGCGCGGGGGGTCGAGCCCGTGCAAGCCTGATCCCTGAGGCGTGGTCCGACGTGTGGCGCCGAGGTGCGATGTGCGAGCATGCTCGCCGGCGTTATGCGGGCCGGGCAGGACGCAGCACCGGCATCCCCGAGTCTAGAATGAGCCAGCTCCCGACGCATCCGCTTCTTGCCGCACTCCCGCGAGGGGGAAACCGGCGTATATCAGCAGGATCAACCGTCGATGCTGCCTCGGGCCACGGCGTACCATGCCTCATCATGCATGTCCTGTAAACTGATGCCCTTGACACCAGCCCAGTCATATCAACGCCCCAGCTCTGCTGCGAGCGGATCAAATCGATGCGAGCGGAGCGAGCTTCCATCGACCGCTCGACTGCTCCAACGAACGTTAGCGGGCATGCGATGACGGAGCAGACTGACGGTAGTCGTCCGCGAGTAGAACCACGAGCTTAGCGATACCAGTAGAGCTGGCAAAGGACGACTGCCGCCAACACTCCGAGCGGTCGGAGAAGCGTGTTTGCGGCCGCGACGGCGAGGCTTTCATCGCGGGTCCAGCGACGGGCAGTGCGCAAGCCTCAATAGCCGGCGAACAGAAAGGCATAAGCGGCACCGGGACTGCCTCGGCGCGGCACGCCGGTCTGCCGCATGAAAAGCGCATCGAGTGCAAAGGCAAGCGGGATCGCGATCGCACACAGCGCGAGGCCGCCTACAGCTCCCTGAAGCCATGTCAACCGGGGCGGGCTTGATGTGCGTTCTGAAGTATCGGCCATTCTGAAAGAGATGTATGGATGCCAGCTAACGCTAAAGTTCTGCTGCAAGCGAATCAACAAAAGCGAGCGTAGCGAGCTATCCAAAGATCGCTTGACAGCAGCAACGCACGTCACATAGCAGCCACGAGATCTTCGCAGGTCAGCCCGCGCGTTTGAGAGGCTTGATCTGTTGAATTTGCTGCGCGGCCGGGGAATGCGTGGCATGATAGAGATCCCACCGCAACTGCAGGTTGAGCCATAACTGAGCCTCGACGCCGAACAGGCGCTCCAGCCGCAACGCCGTGTCCGGGGTCATATCCCGTTTGCCGTGCACCAACTCGTTGACGCGCGGATAGGAGACGCCGAGCCGCTCGGCAAGTTCCGTCTGGGTCAACGCGAGGGGCTTGAGAAACTCCTCCAGGAGTATCTCGCCCGGGTGGGTCGGTGGTCGATGTGTCGGAATACGGACCATAACGCGCCTCAGCGATAGTCGACGACTTCGAGTCGTTCCGGACCATTGGCAGTCCACACAAAGCAAATCCGATACTGCCGGTTGATCCGAATGCTGTGTTGGCCTTTCCGGTCTCCCTTGAGCGCCTCGAGTTGGTTGGCCGGTGGCACCCGGAGCGATTGGAGCGACACGGAAGAGTCGAGATAGTCGAATTTTCGCCGGGCGATCACCCAGAGCGTGCTCGGACAGCTGCGCCGGGCCGCGCGCGAATCGACGCCATTGTACAGATCCTCGGTGCCGCGATCGGCGAACGAGCGAACCACGACTCAGCCGTGCAGGAGTGGCATGCCAATGAATATAACGCATACCGTTATACGTTGCAAGTACGCTCCCGGCATCAGAGGCCGTTCTAGGTAACGAAGAGGGACTCGTCGACTGGCGCCGATTCGAGCATCCCCGCCAACTCGCGTGCTACCTCGGGTTGGTGCCGCGCGAAGACTCAAGCCGGAACCGGGTGCGACTCGGATCGATCACGAAGGCCGCAACACGCACTGTCGGCATGTGCTAGTCCAGGCGGCGTGGAGCTATCGGCATCGCCCGCAGACGCGCGTCGATCTCAAACGTCGGCAGCAGGGGCAGGCACCGGCGGTGATCACGCACGCCATGAAGGCGCAGCAGCGCTTGCACCAGCGGTTTCAGTATCTGTCCCACAAGAAGCGGCGGCAGACTGCGGTAGTCGCGGTCGCGCGGGAACTCGTGGGATTCTTGTGGCCTGTGGCCCGGAACATCGAAGTGCCCGCGAATGTGTAAGAGGAGGTGATCGTGGTCCGGCGTGCTGTGCTGCGGCTCGATGTGCGAGCACTCCCGACGGCGTTATGCGGCCTGGGTCGGACGCAGGACCAGGATCCGCCTGTCTAGAATGGGCCAGCTCCCGACGAATCCATTCTTGCCGTGCTGCCATCCCGTGGTAATCGGCGTATATCAGCAGGCTTCATCGTCGATGCTGTCGCAGCCCCACGTCGTACCACGAACACCACCGCTAATCCGTTCTCCGCGCACCCCTTACCCCATCCCGCGACGCGCCACTTGACACCAGCCCAGTCATATCAACGTCCCAGCTAACCTGCGGGCGAATCAAACAAAATGCGAGCGCAGCGAGCTTCCAAAGTTCGCCCGACAGGTTCAGCGCACGTTATGCCGCACCGCGGCTCGGACCCGATGCAAGGCTTCGACGACGGCGGCGGGATTCTGTGCGGTGACGCGGAGCAGAGCGAGCGCAGGACCATCCGGAGTGCGGCGCCCCTGCTCCCAGTTGCGCAGTGTGGCCACGCTGACGCCAATCATCAGCGCGAATTCGACCTGTGATTGTCCCAGGTCGGTCCGCAGTCCCTTGACATCGGCCGGCTTAAAGGTGGCCGTCCGGGACGGCTTCCGCTTGCCGCGGCGAATCTCTCCCGCCTGTCGGACGCTGGTCAGCAATTCCTCGAACGCGGCTGCCTTCATTTGAACTCCTCCCGGACGAGGCGCGCGAGCGCATTCACCTGTGCGGGCGTGAGATCGCCATGCTCATTCTTGGCGTAGACGTAGAGCATGTAGCAGACATGCTCCTCGACCGCCCAATAGTAGATCGTGCGGACCCCACCCCGTTTCCCACGTCCCTCGGCGCCTCATCGAAGCTTGCGTAGGCCCGCTGCGCCAGGAATCAGCTTCCCTTGCTCGGGACGAAAGACGAGTGCCAGCTGCAGCGCGCGATACTGGTCATCATCGAGGAGGCGGCGGACACTGGAGGTGAAGACCGGCGTCTCGATAAAGCGCATGGAACAATGTACGCCAATGGCGTACTACGCGCCAGTGCCCGATGTGCGGCATAGAAGTTATGACTGGGCTGGCCTCCGAACTTCGCGTGGGTTAATTCCTCGCGCGTTGAGACGGAGCAACCAGAGCCACCTGCGACGATCCCACTGTCGCACCGCCCGGAGACCAGCCCATGTCATCCCTTGCTGTGAGGACCCCGGAGCTTACAACGGCGCCCGCGATGTCCGTGCGCCCAATCATCTATCTCGGGATGGATGTGCACAAGGACTCGATCACCATCGCGGTGCTCCCCGCGTTCGCGAAGGCGCCAACGCGGTTGGAGAAGCTGCCGAACGAGTTGCCGAAGCTCAAGAAGTGGATCGAGCGCGTCGCGCGCGACGGGGAGATCCAGGCGTGCTACGAGGCGAGCGGCGCGGGGTACGTGCTCCATCGTGCGTTGCGCGACTGGGGGTATGCCTGCGCGGTGATCGCGCCCTCGCTCATCCCGAAG